>NZ_KV836290.1:0-62197 GCF_001838325.1 Corynebacterium sp. HMSC074C05 | reverse complement strand
ACCCCCACCAAAGACACAAAACCCCAGGTAAGAGAACGAAAACCACCACAAGCCCCACTGGAGAATCTCTCCTAACGGTTCTAAAGCATCCAGAACCGAAGACTTGCGATGGTTTTCCGCGCCATGCGTTTAATGAGCACCGTGCGCTTAGCCATTAGCCATTAGCTATCGACCAGTGGCCAACGATCACTAGCTGACCCGTTCAACAGAAGCGCCGAGAGCGTTTAGTGTCTCTACGAAACCCGGGTAACCGCGATCAATGTGATAGACATCGTGCACCTCGGTGACGTCTCCCTCTTCAGTGCACAGCCCGGCCAGCACCAGACCGGCACCAGCGCGAATGTCCGAAGACCACACAGGTGCCGAACTCAGCGATTCCTTTCCGCGAATCATCACGTGGTGGCCATCGATAGTCGCGTCAGTGCCGAGGCGAATCATCTCGTCGACAAACCGGAAGCGCGACTCAAAAACGTTCTCGGTAAGCACTGACGTCCCTTCGGACACCGCGGACAGAGCAATGGCCATGGGCTGCATGTCCGTCGGAAAGCCTGGGTATGGCAGCGTTTGATAGTTCACACCCTGCGGACGCCCGTCCATATGCACGCGGAAGCCCTGCGGGTAGGTCTCGACCTGAGCGCCTGCGTTCTTCAGTTTTTCCAGAGGAAGATGCAGGTACTTAGGGTTGATACCAACGACCGTAATATCGCCGCCGGTCATTGCCGCAGCATAGGCCCAGGTCCCTGCGATAATTCGGTCGCCGACGACTTTGTGCTCAGTCGGGTGCAGCTTCTCGACGCCCTCAACCGTGATGGTGTTAGATCCCGCACCCGAGATCTTGGCACCCATCTCCACGAGCATCTCGCACAGGTCGACAATTTCGGGCTCACGGGCGGCGTTATCCAGCACAGTCGTACCTTCAGCTAGTACGGCCGCGGTCAGAATATTCTCGGTCGCGCCGACGGACGGGAAGTCCAGCTTGATGTTCGCCCCCTTGAGTCGCCCCGCCTCAGCCACCACGCAACCGTGGTGAATATAGGTGCGTGCACCCAATTTCTCCAGGCCAGCCTGATGCATGTCCAGCGGGCGGGAACCAATTGCGTCACCACCGGGCAGTGCGACAATCGCATTACGGGTACGCGCCGTCAGCGGCCCGAGCACACAAACCGAAGCGCGGAACTGGCGCACGGCATCGAAGTCAGCGTGATGCGAGAGTTCTTCGGGCACCGTGATTTCAATCCGGTCACCCTCACACGTCACGGAGCAACCAAGGCCTTCGAGGACTTTTTGCATCAATGGCACGTCGTCAATTTCAGGGCAGTTCGTCAGTACTGTCGTGCCCTCGGCGAGAAGCGCCGCACCCATCAGTTTCAGAACCGAGTTCTTCGCCCCGGAAATCTGAACCTGACCGTTTAGCGTCGCTCCGCCTTTAACCAGAAATCGCTCATTTCCCACTCCCCCAGCCAACCACATTTCGCAATATCGCGCTTAGGCTTGAGGCTATGAGCGTTCACCTAACCCGCATTTACACTCGCACCGGCGACGACGGCACCACCGGGTTGTCCGATTTCAGCCGCGTCCCCAAGGACGATTCCCGCCTCATCGCCTACGCCACGTGCGAAGAGGCCAACGCCGCACTCGGTCAGGCGCTCAGTTTCGGCACGCTTGACGACGAGGTGTCGGCTGTCATCCGCTACGTGCAGAATGATCTCTTTGATGCCGGAGCCGACCTGGCAACACCTATTGAAGAAAACCCGAAGTACCCGCCATTGCGTATCGAGCCGGATTACATCGAGCGACTCGAGCACTGGTGTGACCAGTTCAATGAGCAACTGCCAAAACTGGATTCCTTCATCCTCCCTGGAGGCACACCAGCCGCGGCACTGCTGCACACAGCTCGGGTGATTACTCGTCGGGCCGAGCGTGCGGCATGGGCTGCCTGCCGCGAGTTTCCCGAAACTACTTCAGTACTACCGGCGAAGTACCTCAATCGACTATCTGACCTACTGTTCATCCTTTCGCGGGTGGCCAATGCCGGAAACGACGTTAAGTGGGTCCCCGGTGGCGAACGCGAAGATGAGCGCCAAGAGGCCCTGGATGCGAAAAAGCGCCGCGCTCGCTAGCCAAGTTTGCTAGGAGCGCGGCGCTAGCCGCATGGCGGCTAAGAGTACCTAGAGCATCTGCGGGGTTGGACGCGGTGCCCGTCGTCAAGCGGTTTACGGCAGTGCGCCGATGCGACGGGCTGCGTTGACGGCCTCGTAGCGAGTATGGGCACCCAGCTTGCGCATTACGGAGCGGAGGTAGGACTTAACCGTCTCTGCACCGATGCCCATTTCTTCTGCGGCCTCGACGTTGGTGTGACCGAGGGCGACACAGGCGAGAACATCGAGCTCACGAGCCGACAACTTGGTGGTCTGCTTGACGCGAACCGGGGTGACCATCTGATCGCAGAGGACCTCGAGCTCCTGGCGCAGCTTCTCATCATCCACACGGTTAGCGAGCATGCGCAGCTTGGAGTGCGTGGAGCGAACCTGCTCCCACTCAGCGCCATTCATAATGCGGCCGCCCTTACCGTTGCCAGAGCGATCCATGTTGCGGCAGGCGTCGACGACAGCGAGGTCCTGCTCCAGGCAGCGGGCGGTCATTGTGACCTCTTCAAGAACCTTGTCCCCCAGACGCACCGAGGAGTGCACGCCACCGTAGAGCACGCCACGGACAAGACGCGAAACAATTACCGGCACGGCGACCAGCGAGTGCAGGCCTTCATCACGAATCTTGTCGTCATACTCGTGGGTAATAACTTTGGCGCGCAGGTAGTCACTGACACCCACCGGGCGGCGCGTGGCCAACACGCGACCACCGACACCCGCACCCGATTCCACAGTCAGATTCTGCAGGGCTGGGGTACGCAGGCCAACCCAGTTGTTGATCTGCATCTTCGAGTTATCGGTGACTTCCGCATACATTGTGACCGGAATACCAGTCGCATTCTTTAGGGCGACCAAGGACGACTTAATAACCTCATTGTCGTCCAGAATGCGGTGGGGATCCATCTCGCGTCCTCCTGCGTAACGGGCAAATTGCTTCACTGGTACCCACAGAGGCACCATCAGCCTGTGGCTTCGCGCCGACTTACACTCCTACGAAATGGTCAACTACCGCTCAGCGACTACTGACCCTTTCGGGGGCTGTAAACCGTACAAAGTAGATAGTACCCTCCGAACGGGTACACCTGCATTAAGGCATCCGTCACACAATCTTAGGAAACAACTAGGTTTCTCTACAAGTACGTAAAGAAAACACCAGGATAAATCCTGCCATTAGCCCCGCTGTCGCCAAATAGGCGCAAGGCAGGGGGTAACAATTTTTCCGCTAACAAACTGCGTGAATGTTGATAACGGAGGGTAATGAACAGCGTTTTACCCCCAATGCGGACATTTTCGAAAAAGACCTTCGCTTATTTAGTTCATTGCGCTATTGTTATCACTGCAACAGGTTTTGTTGAGTTCCATCTTTAATGCTACGTCCTCCACGTGGTTGTCCGAAGGTGGTGCACAGCAGACGCAAGAGGGAATCCGGTGCAATTCCGGAACTGTCCCGCAGCGGTAATCTGGAACAAAATTCGTCAACGGCACTGAGGTTATTTCAACCTTGGGAAGCGGCGAAAAGTAGGAAAATTGATAATAAGGTTCTGCACGTAAGCATCGAAGCAAGCGGCAGTCGTCATCCCCTTATTGTCGGTCACGCCAGGAAGTCCGAATACCTGCCTGATGCGCCGAGGACACTGCAAAGTGCCACGGCCACGGAGATCGCCCGCGGACAGGTGTGACGTGAAATGGAAGCGAAGAAATGCGACAGCTTCGCCTATATTTCTAGGCCTATCTTTATAGGCATTGCGCCCTACCCGCGGGCGTTTCTCTCATTTTTAGCGTGGTTTAGCTGCACATATCGATGAGCTATTCACCAACCAAACCGCTCGCCTAAACATCCTCTGGATGGAGCACATCTCGCCCAATCGCCTTGGAGACTACGGGCGCCCAAGGCAAAGCCAATCGAGCATGTTCGACCAACCGTCGATCGGCCAAAATTTCCTCTTTGGAGCCAACTCGCAGTTTGCCGTCGGCAAGCACTGCTGCCCGATCGGCGAAATTCCATGCGAAGTCGATGTCATGCGTGGCGACGACGACGGCTGTGCCCTGATCGCGCAATTGATCGAGCGTGTGTGCAAGCTTTCGGGTCGCCTGCGGATCGAGGCCGGCGGAGGGCTCGTCGAGAAGCAGGACGCGTGGGTGCATCGCCAGCGCGCCTGCGAGAGCGACGCGCTTGCGCTGACCATAGGAGAGCTGGTGCGGGACGCGTTCGGCGAGATCGGTGATTTCGGCGGTGCCTAGAGCCTCTCGGACGCGCCGCTCGACTTCCTCGTTCTCCAGCCCCAGGTTGACGGGACCGAAAGAGACATCTGCAAACACGCTAGCCGCGAAGATTTGCTCATCCGGATCCTGCGTGACCATCTGCACTGAGCGACGAACCGTATTGCGGCCGTGCCGGGAGTACTTGTAGGCGATGCCGTCAAGGCGAACCTCACCGCTATCGGGCTTAGACGCTCCCGCGAGCATACGCAACAGCGTGGACTTGCCAGAACCGTTTGCGCCCAATAGTGCTAGGCGCTCGCCACCCGAAATTGCCAGCTCCACGCCTTTCAGGACGTGGGTTTCTTCATAAGCGAATGTAACTGCGGCCGCTTCCACAATGGCGCCGCTGGCACCATCCACGCGATCAGCGCTATTTTTCCTGCTAATCGACATCCTTATACACCCCATTTCAGCAGCGCCCAGGCCGCAATCAACGACAAAAGTAAGGCACTGGATATCGCGAGGAACTTCGGCTGGCTCGGCCGCGAAATAACCAGTACTTTCATTGCGCTCGGATCGGCACGCAGCTCAATTCCCTCTTGCATCTTGCGGGCTCGAGCAAAAGCGATGACAAAGAGGCTGGCGGACTGCGCCGCGACATCACGAATCATCGCCCGGCGCGTGGAGTGCCCAAGACGTCGCGCTTGGGCTTCCGTCATTGAGCGCGCGGAGTGAATCAGCACGCCAGTCATCCGATAAATCACTTCAGCGAGGTACGTCAGGTATCGAGGCATGCCGCGCTTGTCGAGCCACGCAATGAGCTCCGAAATCGGAGTGGTCAGCGCAAAGACCATCGTGCAGCTGATACCCGCAAACGAACGCATCACAACCTGCGCCATTCGCTGCGGGCCATCCGGCGACCACGCGAGACCGTCGGGAGTAAGCGCTACCAAAATCGGAAACGCGCCGACGAGCACAAAAGCCGCCGGTGCCAGCACCATTGCCACATACAGCTTGCGGGGTACCCGGGCTATGTACGCAATAAACCAAGCAATGACCGCAATGACCGGAGCAAACGGAATTGGCGGAAGCGCAACCGCCAGAATCAACAGCCCACCGAGCAGCAGGATCTTTTCGCCCACGTTACGGCGTGCCCAAGCGCTGCGCGCCGCTGCGGCTTCTAGCGCATTCACTGCTCTTTCTCGCGCTTGTCTGAACGCGCAGCAGCCTTCCCTCGGTAGAAGCCAATAACGTAGAACAGGACGCCAGCACCGATAACGGCCTGGAGCGCGAACAGACCCGACTCGACCTCACCCGGCAGTTCGCCGACGAGTGGCTCGAACCACGGCTCGTAATTCGGGTCGATTTCCTGAATTGTCTCCGTAGCGGTGGCATCAGTGCCGGCGAACGGCTCGTCTGCGTCGTCGTCGCCGTAGTTGAAGAACAGCGGGAACATGGCAATTACGGCTACCAGGACAATGAGACCGACGCTGACCCACACGGAGTTCTTCTTCGGCTGGCTAGCTGCCTGTGCGTCGACAATCTGCGCGTTGTTTTTTGCATTCATAATCGTGCTCTCTTTCGCTTCTTTTCGCTTGACGACGGCTACTGCTTCTGGCCGGATACGGATGCAGCTGAAGCATTCTGCGAAGTGGCAGACCCTGCAACAGCGTTGGTCGTGGTGTCTGCAGCTTTCGCCTCCAGCGCCGGTGCCGGTGCATCGCCGAAGCGGGACAGGAAGCCGAGATCGAGGAGCTCAGTGTGTGCTACTGCCAGCAGGGTGCGCATGAGAATGACGGTGACCAGAGCCTCGATGATTGCCAGCGGAATTTGCGTGATAGCGAACAGGCCGAGGAATGTAGCCAGCGCGCCGCCAACACCGCCCGGGTTTGCCGGGTGCGCAAGAGCGAGCTGCATGGAGGTCACGACGTAGGTGGAGAGGTCAGCGAAGAACGCTGCCATAAACACACCTGGCAGCAGGCCTCCACCGAGCTTTCGAGTCGATACGTAGAAGGCGTAGCCGACCCACGGGCCGACGATTGCCATGGAGAAGATGTTCGCACCAAGCGTCGTAATGCCGCCGTGAGCGAGCAAGATTGCTTGGAAGAGCAACACGATGGAGCCAAGCAGCGCCATCACCGGAGGTTTGAAGATTACAGCACCAAAACCCGTACCTGTCGGGTGCGAAGTAGAACCCGTCACGGATGGAATCTTGATTGCGGAGAGCACGAAAGTAAACGCACCGGCAGCACCGAGCAGCATGCCGCTACCGGGATGCTCCTTCATAGTGCGCTTGGCTTGAACTGCGCCGTGAATGACAAAGGGAGCGGCAGCTACACCCCACCCAATGCAATGAGTAACTGGGAGAAATCCCTCAGCAATATGCATGATGTAAATCTTCTTTCTGCGGCACTATTCACCTCGACAGCACCGCTCGACCGCCAATACGCGGGTGCGAATTGGATGATTTACAGTCGGTCTCCTGGCTGATGGGCTGAGGAAAGCTGTTTTGCTTCCCAGTAATGCCCCGCCTCCCTTCCCCAAAGGCTTGATTCCCCTGAGTGGCTTAGACGACGCACCGCGATTGTCTGGCCCATTAGCTGCATCGTCGGTTATCGACGATAACCGCTGCGCAGACAACTGCCGCAATCGCGCCCAATCACAGTGGCGAGGGCCGCTGCCTATTTGCAAGGCATTCCCGTGCACCGTAAATCAAGTCCCAGAATAGTGGAATCTAAGAAACTTTAATGTTCTTTACCCTCACAATGGAGGTGAGGACTCTGGCCAAGGCAATGGCATGGCGTTAACGTGGCGGAGACAGGGCAAGTGCGGTGACAGAGGGCGGCTGCAACGGCGACCGCAACGGCGCCTGCGCAAGAATTAACAGCCCCCTTCCCCACGCCATTCCCAAAATAGACGAACTGGTCTGTACTAATTGCAGCATCAGGCGTACACTACGGCTACGTACGAAAACTCATTAGGAAGTCCTCTGTGATTTCCGGAATGGATAAGATTAATGACTATTTATAACGATGTCACTGAACTGATCGGCAACACCCCGCTGGTTAAGCTCAACCGTGTTACCGAGGGCCTGCCGGGCAACGTGATTGCCAAGCTGGAGTTTTACAACCCTGCCAACTCGGTCAAGGACCGCATCGGCAACGCAATTATCGATGCCGCCGAGCGCTCTGGCGAGCTCAAGCCGGGCGGAACCATCGTCGAGGGTACCTCGGGCAACACCGGTATCGCGCTGGCAATGGTCGGCGCAGCCCGCGGTTACAAGGTCATTCTCACTATGCCGGACACCATGAGCCAGGAGCGCCGCGTCGTTCTGCGCGCATTCGGCGCTGAGCTTGTACTCACCCCGGGCGCAGATGGCATGCGCGGTGCTGTCGATAAGGCCAACGAAATCGTGGCTAACACCGACAATGCAATCCTGGCTTCCCAGTTCGCCAACCCGGCCAACCCGGCTATCCACGAGGCAACCACTGGTGAAGAAATCTGGGAAGCTGCCGACGGCAAGGTTGATTACTTCGTGGCTGGTGTCGGCACCGGCGGCACCATTACCGGTGCTGGTCGCACGCTGAAGAAGCACAACTCGGACATCAAGCTGGTGGCCGTTGAGCCGAAGGCCTCCCCGCTGCTGACCGAGGGCACCGCCGGCCCGCATAAGATTCAGGGCCTGGGCGCAAACTTTGTCCCAGAGGTTCTCGATCAGGAGCTTCTCGACGAGATTATTGCGGTTACCAACGAGGACGCTATTGAGGTCTCCCGCAAGGTCGCTGCAGCCGAGGGCATCCTCGGCGGCATTTCCGCCGGTGCAAACATCAAGGCTGCTCTCGAGATTGCAGCCCGCCCGGAGGCTGAGGGCAAGAATATCGTCGTGATTGTCCCTGACTTCGGCGAGCGCTACGTCTCCTCCATCCTGTACGAGGACCTGCGCGACTAAAACCAAGCGCTATAAGCGCCCGTAACCTTCTCTGCAGAGCCCGCTAGCTGGCACTTTCCGTCGGCAAGCGGGTTTTTGCATTGCCGACACTTCCGACCAGATAGAATTGACGCCCATGAGTGACTTTTTCCGAATCCTCAAAGAGGATCTGGACAATGCCCGTGCGCATGACCCAGCTGCTCGCAGTGATGTAGAAAATGCCATTGTCTACTCCGGTCTACACGCAATCTGGATTCACCGATTCTCGCACCGCCTCTGGAAACGAGGCGGGATTTTCAAGGGCATTGCACGAGTACTCGCACAGTTTTCCCGTTGGCTGACTGGTATTGAGATTCACCCGGGCGCTCAAATTGGCCGGAGGTTTTTCATCGACCACGGCATGGGCATCGTCATTGGTGAAACTGCAGAGATCGGTGACGGCTGCATGCTCTACCACGGCGTGACACTCGGCGGCCGCTCACTGGAGAAGGTAAAACGCCACCCAACTCTGGAGGACAACGTCACCGTCGGGGCAGGCGCGAAAGTCCTTGGCCCGATCACAATTGGTGCTGGCTCGTCGATTGGCGCCAACTCCGTGGTCACCCACAGCTGCCCACCCGATTCCATCGTGATAGGAATTCCGGGCCGCGTACGCCCTGCCAAGCCCGGCGAACACAAGCCGTTGTGCGATCCGGCGGTGTACGTCCAGGGTGACGGGGACTTCATCTAGCTCGACCCTAAAACTAGTTCTACATACATAAGCCGACCGGCTGCTCTTGCTATCGTGAGCAGCCGGTCGGTTTCTTTATGCGTTCTTTGCCCTTCAGCGACTAGTCAGCCAGTAGATCCTGGTATTCCGGGTTTTTCTCGACGAAGTTGGCAACAGCGGAGCAGCTGGTGCGAATCTTGCGGTTGTTCTTCCGAACATCATCCAGCGCGCCTGCGATAAGCGGCTTGGACAGACCCTGTCCACGGAATTTGCCATCTACTACCGTGTGGTCAAAATCCAGGGCACCTTCCACCGGGGTGTAAGCGGCAAAGCCGGCCTCTTCTCCCTCTACGGTGAGAACGTAGCGCTGACCGGCCTCATCATGCGAAATAGTGTGTGCCATTTTCGGAATCACTTCCCTCTCGTGGTTGTGAAGCGTCGTCATTGCAAACGACTCTTAGGATGTAACCCAGATAACAGCTCGCGCTTCGGATTAATTCCGAATCCTGGCTAATTCTGCACTAGCGGAGGTTCGCCCGGGTGCTCGTCGGCACGCCCGACAGCGACACGGCACGGGACATCGCCCTTCGCGACCTTAGCCGCAGCCTCACCTTCTGCCCACCCCGGACTGACGGCCTCAGCGAGCGGGCCTGCCAAATCCGCCATTTCGCAGTGAGAAAGCCCCGGAGCCACCACACTGATGCGATAACGCTTCCGATCCCCCGGATCCATGCCTGGGTTGGCCTCCGCCCACAAATCAGCGAGCGAAGAGGTGCGCCCCACATCGGGCATGACATCCTCGTAGACGTTGACTTCCTGATCCGGAATCAGTTCCGCGAGCACCCCACGAACCTTCTCAGCAGCCGATTGGCTGCCCTCAGCATCCGTGTAGACGAAGATGCGCACGACCCACGGCAGCGTCTTATCGTGGGACAGCGTTCCTGCTGAGGCGAATTCCTTACTCATGCACAACATCCTATCCGCTAGGGTGTGTACGCGGTTTAATTTCCCCCACTTTAAGGTTTTCGCACGGCTCAATGCACTTTGCTTTACGACGATTCCCGCGACAAACACCTGGTAAAAACAAAGAATCCCCAGTCCGTTTCCGGACTGGGGATTAATTGTGGCCAGAAGCGGGATCGAACCGCTGACCTTCCACTTTTCAGGCGGACGCTCTACCGACTGAGCTATCTGGCCAGACTTGAAATTAATCAAGTGGCGACCCTGACGGGACTTGAACCCGCGACCTCCGCCGTGACAGGGCGGCGCGCTAACCAACTGCGCCACAGGGCCTTAAATGCCGCGCTCAGCTTTCTGGATTACCAGCGCTGCGCACGAGTTGTTACTCTACAGAACAGCGCTAAACATAAGCAAATCGCCAGTTCATGGCAGATATTTTAAGTTGAAAACTGACATCTGGACCCCGGGGCTCGGGGCAACCTAGACTGTGGCGCCCCGGTGGCAGCGACGGGTTAACAGACAAAAGTATGTCCGCTCAGCATGTCGCAGGGTGGACGCTTTTTGCCACTTAGCCCTTAATGCGAGTTACTGACTGCGTTTATGTCTGGCGGCGTTGGGTCGATGCGAGTTACTGACTACGTTTATGACAAATATGGCCTGAAAAATGGCCTGGAAGTGTCATAAACTCGCACAGTTTCACATTTGCAGCCCGCATTCGCTTGTGCAGCCCGCAATCTTTCGGACTGTCAGTTTTGCTACTTAACCCCGGGTTATGGAGCTGCCGCAGTTGGGGGCTGACCAGTCACTATCTTGAGAATCAAACACACTTTTTACCCCCCACACACCGACGCCCGGCGCACCACTAACCAAAAGCAAAAACACCAGCTCCAACCGGAACTGGTGTTTAGAATTGCGACCCTGACGGGACTTGAACCCGCGACCTCCGCCGTGACAGGGCGGCGCGCTAACCAACTGCGCCACAGGGCCATCATGATTTTTCGTGGTACTCCCAACGGGATTCGAACCCGTGTTGCCGCCGTGAAAGGGCGGAGTCCTAGGCCTCTAGACGATGGGAGCCCGACTTGACGCTGCAAAGAGCTGGCCACTCAATGACACATTCCGCGTACGTCTGCAGTGCATGAACACTGCATTTGCGCGCGCTCTTGGCAACGTAAAGAACTATAGAGGATAAGTACCCTTTTCCCAAAATCCACAGCTGAACTGGGATTTCTTAGCTATTTACGAAAGCACTATTAGCGCTCCGATAAGCTCGTCACTATGGCAACTCCGGATTTCATTGTTCAGCTCCGCGAAAAAATAGGCCACGCTCCGCTATGGCTCCCCGGTGTCACAGCTGTCGTCATTCGCGATGTTCCGCCGGATGCACCGATGTACGCCCTGCCCGAGGTATTGCTGGTTCGCCGCTCCGATAATGGGGAATGGACTCCAGTTACCGGAATCATCGACCCGAACGAGCAGCCTCACGACGCCGCCGTGCGGGAGGTAAAGGAAGAAACTGGACTCGATGTCACAGTCGAGGCCCTGCTCGGCACCGGCGCCGTCGGCCCTGTCGAATACCCCAATGGCGATGTCACCTCTTACGTGGATATCGCCATGCGCTGCAGTGTTGTCGGCGACGACGTCCCCCATGTCGCTGACGACGAATCGACCGAAGTCGGATGGTTTCAGATCTCACAGATGCCACCTATGAAGCCACGCTTCCGTCTAATAGTCGCCGATGCTGTCGCGCAGCTCAAGCACCCCGCGGGCTTCAAGCCGCGAATGGGTTACCACAAGCGGGAGAAGTAGCTGCCGCGAAAGGGCAAAACAGGCAAGATACGACAAAACCCCAGGCTGTTAATGACCTGGGGTTTTGCGTGCTTGTGGGCCCTGCGGGGCTCGAACCCGCGACCTGCGGATTAAAAGTCCGTAGCTCTACCAACTGAGCTAAAGGCCCGCGCAAGAAAATAGCCTAGCAATTGCGCGCCAACTTTTAATAATCACCCCACACTTGCGACGGAACTACTGAAACACTCGTGGGATAAATGAGCGCAGTCAAACGCACGACCAATCCAACCGGCCGACCAAAACAGATTCGAAAACGGCAGTTCAGCGTGACACAATACTGTACGTGTTAGATACCTCCACGAGTCCACTCAGCGCCGCCAAGCCCGCCGATGCCACGTCCGCGCACATGCACATCGGCCCCTTTGAGCTCGCTTCCCCCGTGGTACTCGCTCCGATGGCCGGTGTCACCAATGTGGCATTCCGCACGCTGTGCCGCGAGCAGGAGCTGCAGCGTACAGGCACGGTCTCCGGCCTCTATGTCTGCGAAATGGTCACCGCGCAAGCACTGGTCGAGCGCAACGAGAAGACCATGCACATGACAACCTTCGCGCCCGACGAAAACCCGCGCAGCCTGCAGCTCTACACCACTGACCCGAAGTGGACCTACGAGGCCGCGAAGATGATTGTCGACGAAAACCTCGCCGACCACATCGATATGAACTTCGGCTGCCCGGTACCTAAGGTCACCCGCAAGGGCGGCGGCTCGGCACTGCCGTATAAGCGCCGCCTCTTCGGCAACATCGTCGCCGCTGCCGTCAAGGCCACGGAGGGCACCGACATCCCGGTGACCGTGAAGTTCCGCGTCGGTATCGACGACGAGCACCACACGCATCTCGATGTCGGCCGCATCGCCGCCGAGATGGGTGCCCAGGCTGTGGCTCTGCACGCCCGCACTGCGGCGCAGCGCTACTCCGGTCACGCCGACTGGTCGCAGATTGCGCGGTTGAAGGAGCACATGGTCGACTCCGGCTTCAGCAATATCCCGGTGCTTGGCAACGGCGACATCTTCGCCTCCACCGATGCCCGCAAGATGCTCGACGAGACCGGCTGCGACGGTGTCGTCGTCGGTCGCGGCTGCCTTGGTCGCCCGTGGCTATTCGCGCAGTTGTCCGCCGAGCTGCGTGGCAAAGAAGTGCCGCCGGCACCAACATTTGGTGAGGTCGCGGGGATTATCCGTCGTCACGCGGAACTACTCGTGGAGCACGAGGGAGAACGTAAGGGCTGCCGCGACCTGCGCAAGCACATCGCCTGGTACTTGCGGGGATACCCGGCAGGCGGTGAGGTGCGCAAGTCTCTCGCACGCGTCGATTCGCTGGCAACGCTCGACGAAATTCTCACGCCGCTTTACGACGGCCCCAGCGCCCACGCCCGCCCGGAGGACGCCGACGGCGCCCGCGGCCGACAGGGATCCCCTGCAAAGGTGGTCTTACCGGAGGGCTGGCTGGACGACCCGGAGGACGACACCGTGCCTGAGGGCGCGGAGATTATGCACTCCGGTGGCTAAGCTTCGGTTCTGAGCGAGTGTTTACATAACTTTACGAGGGGTAATTGGGGGTTCCCCACTAACGCGCGACCTTGTTGAGGATTGCCTACTATGGAACGCATGCGCACTGTCTACCGAGAACAAATGGACAACTTGGCCCACAGCCTGATTGTGATGTGTGACCGAGTTGGATCCATGCACAAGCTTGCGAACAAGGCCCTCTTTGAGGCTGATTTAGTCTCGGCTGAAACCGTTCTTTCCCAGATTGATTCTCTCGAGGACCTGCGCCAGGATGCGGAGCAGCGAGCCTTTGAGCTGTTGGCACGCGAAGCTCCTGTAGCTGGTGACCTCCGGCAGATTGTCAGTGGCCTCTACATTGTCGAGGACATCTCCCGCATGGGCGCGTTGAGTGTGCATATTGCCAACGTTGCCCGACGTCGCCACCCGAACAAGGCACTGCCGGAGCCCGTGGAGGGATTTTTCCGCGAGATGGCAACTGTATCTGAGCAGATGACGCACGAAACCCGTCAGGTGCTCATCGACTACAACGTTGACCAGGCATTGGCCTTAGATAAGACTGATGACAGCATCGACGACATCCACCAGCACCTGTTTACGCTGACCAACGACGATAATTGGCCACACACCCCTGCGCAGACGGTGGATGTCACCCTGCTGAGTCGCTTCTACGAGCGCTACGCGGATCACGCCGTCGAGGTTGCAGCCCGGATTGTTTACCTGGCCACCGGTTACAAGCGCGATGTCTACCTGGACAAGCTTGAGGACGAGCGCGACCAGCGCAGCTTTAACCAACGCCTGCAGGCCTTGGAGCGTCACCTGCGGATGTAGGTTCGTGGAGTTGCAGGCTGCTGGGCTAGGTGTTGGGTTGCTCAGGGGACTGGGTGTTGGGCCGCTGAGCTGGGCTGGGTGTTGGACTGCTCGGCGGGTTTCAGGCCGGAGTGGAGCCGTTTTTAAGTCACACCAGGCTAAACACCGCCCCACCCAAACACCGCCCCACCCCGAGAAAGTGACTAGGTTTATGACACTTTACTGCGAGTAAACGCTATTCATCTGACATAAACCTAGTCAGTAACTGTTTGATCCCGCCACAAAAACTGTGTGCCCCGGCACAAAACACCTCCGCGGTTAGACAATCGGGTGGCAAAACATGTGCTCGACATAGCAATCTCATAAACCGCAACAACAAAAAGAGCCCCGTACCTCGCGTGCACACGCGTGAGGTACGGGGCTCTTACTTTTTGATTATTTTGGCCATTAAGGCATACGCAAAGCGTTTAGCCGAAGCGACCGGAGATGTAGTCCTCGGTTTCCTTCTTGTCCGGATTCTCGAAGATCTTCTTGGTCGGGCCAACCTCGACCAGGCGACCCGGTTTACCGGTTGCCTCGAGGGAGAAGAATGCGGTCTGATCGGACACACGAGCTGCCTGCTGCATGTTGTGGGTCACGATGACGATGGTGAATTCTTCCTTCAGCTCGTGAATCAGGTCCTCGATTGCCAGGGTGGAAATCGGGTCCAGTGCGGAACATGGCTCGTCCATCAGCAGAACTTCCGGCTCAACTGCAATTGCGCGTGCGATGCACAGACGCTGCTGCTGACCACCGGAAAGGCCGCCGCCCGGCTTGTCCAGGCGGTCCTTGACCTCATCCCAGAGGTTGGCGCCGCGCAGGGACTTCTCGGCAACCTCCTGGAGACGAGCCTTGTTCTTAACACCGGCCAACTTCAGGCCAGCCACGACATTGTCCTCGATGGACATGGTCGGGAACGGGTTCGGACGCTGGAACACCATACCGATGGTGTTACGAACGGAGACCGGGTCAATCTTCGGGCCATAGATGTTTTCGCCGTCGAGAAGCACCTCGCCAGTGACGTAGGCACCCGGGATGACCTCGTGCATACGGTTCAGCGAACGGAGCACGGTGGACTTACCACAGCCGGACGGGCCAATGAATGCGGTAACGGAACGCGGCGGGACGTGCAGGTCGACGTTCTGCACAGCGTGGAAATCGCCGTAGTAGATGTTGACATCGTTAAGATCTAGGCGCTTAGCCATGGTCTTTCAAAAACCTTCCTTGAAATAGCGGACGTTAGGCGCCCAGCATTAACTGCTCTTGACGGAGAACTTGGCGGATACGACGCGCGCCAGGATATTGATGAGGGCAATGATGAGAACCAGCGTGAGCGCTGCGCCCCACATCTTGTCGAATGCCGCACCGGTATTACCGGCCTTGTACATGTCCAGCATGAACAGTGGCAGCGAGGACTGCGACTGGCCGAACGGGTTGTAGGTAATGATTCGCGAGGTTGCAACCAGAATCAGCATCGGTGCGGACTCACCCATAACGCGGGCGACGGCCAGCATGATGCCGGTGACGATGCCCGACAGTGCGGTCGGGAGCACAATCTTCAAAATGGTCTTCCACTTCGGAACACCCAGAGCGTAAGAGGCTTCACGCAACTCGTGCGGAACGATGCGCAACATTTCCTCGGTGTTGCGGACCACGATTGGCAGCATCAGCAGAACCAGCGCCAGCGAGACGGCGAAGCCGGAGCGGCTCATGCCGAACATGACCACCCACATCGAGTAGATGAACAGCGACGCAACGATCGACGGCACACCGGAGAGGATGTCGACCATGAAGGTGGTGACCTTGCCCAAGCGGGAGTTACCTGCGTACTCGACCAAGTAGATGGCGACGAAGATGCCGAACGGCACGGTCATGAGAGTTGTGACCAGAGCCTGAACCAAGGTACCGACGATTGCGTGAGCAACACCGCCGGCAGACGCACCAACGGTGACACCGCGCTGGGAAGCAGTCCACCACTCACCACTCAGCAGTGACGGGGTACCTCGGACGACAAGCTCAAAGAGAACCCACACCAGCGGGATTAGGGCAAGAGCCATGCAGCAGTAAATGAGGACCGTGGAGACGTTGTCCGCTACCTTGCGGGAGCCCTTAATCTGGGTGAATGCCGACTCCGTGGTGGGGACCATGTCTGCGGGGCCGTGAGGCGAAGAATCAGTAGTTGAACTAGTCATTGTTACTTCTCGTTTCTTTTCCTACGACCTTGCTACTTCTTCGCAATGATTCGGGCTGCGGAGTTGACCACGAAGGTCAGCAAGAACAGCACCAAACCTGCGGACATGTATGCGCCGGCCTTGAGGTTGTCATTGAACTCCGGTGCCGCATTGGCAATCGCGGTTGCGAAGGTGGTACCGCCGTCGAAAAGCGAACCACGGAATGCCGAAGACGGGGAGATCACGAGGTACAGAGCCATCGTCTCACCGAGGGCACGTCCCAGACCCAGCATCGAGCCAGAGATAAAGCCAGAACGACCGAATGGCAGAATAGCCAGCTTGACCATCTCCCAACGGGTCGCACCGAGAGCCAGCGATGCCTCAATGTGACCACGCGGGGTCTGAACAAAGACCTCACGGGTGGTAGCCGCGATAACCGGCAGAATCATAATTGCTAGCACAATGCCACCGGTGAAGAGGTTTCGACCGGTCTCGAAGGCCGGTGAGTTTGGGTACAGGGCAAACATCGGGATAAAGCCCAGTGTCTTAGCCAACCACCCGTACAGACCGGCCAATGCCGGACCGAGAGCCATAAAGCCCCACAGACCGTAAACAATCGACGGCACTGCGGCCAGCAAATCCACGAGGTATCCCAGCGGCTTGACCATCTTCTTTGGAGCATAGGCAGTCAGGAAGATGGCAATACCCAGCGCAACCGGCATCGCCAGAATCAGCGCCAGGATGGAAACCGCGACGGTCACCAGAAACATGTTCGGAATACCGAAGTACATGGCGGAGGTATCCGCCAGGTTCCATCGTTCGGTGTAGGTGAAGAAGTTCGCTTCGTTACGGGACATCGCCGGAACTGCGCGCAGGAGCAGGAACACTGCAATTGCGATGATGGCAGCAGTCACCAATGCGGAAGATCCTACCGCCAGAATCTTGAAGATTCGGTCACCAGGACGAACAACGCCGGACTGAATGGCTTGCTCTTCCGAGCTCTCGTCGCCGGAGGAATCCACCTGCGGTGCTGAGGACTGCAACAGACTGCTGTCTACAGCCTCCTGCTTCCCTTCAATGGGAGTCGAGGAACTCATGATCTCATTTCCTAAGTAGAAGTGATTTGTGCTTCAACGCACATGAAGACCGATTGGCCTCAGTACCCCTCTACGAGCGGTACCCAATCAACTGAGGTGTCGATATATAAAGCCAACCGGTCTACGTCAGGTTTTCGGCCTACAGCTCAAATCTGCGTGGCCGGCTGAAGTAATCCTCGCGCCAACCGGGTAACAACAGAACCAACTCTGCTTTCACCCGCGTTGCACGCAAAGAATTACTTGATAGCGTCAACCGCTGCGGACAACTTGTCCTTGAACTCACCCTGAACCGGGATGTAACCCAGCTCTTCGAGCTCTGGGCCCTGGCCCTCTTCCAGAACAACCTTCAGGAAGCTCTTAACCAGATCACGAGTCTCCTCGTCGTAACCAGCGGAGCAGACGATTTCGTAGGTGGTCAGAATCAGCGGGTAAGCGCCATTCTCATCCATTGCGAACAGAGCGTCGGTGTCAACAACCATGTCGTGACCCTCAGTCTTGAACGTGACGGAATCCAGAGCCTTACCGACGGTGTCGTTGTTCAGCTCAACCGGACCATGACCAAAGTCCATCTTGGCGATGCCCAGGTTCTTGTCCTTAGCGAAACCAGCCTCAACGTAGGTGATAGCACCGTCGATGTTGGAAACCTCGTCGACAACACCAGCCGAGCCGTTAGCGCCCTGTCCAGTAGCAGTCGGGAAGGACTTGGAAGCCTCGTGCTTCCACTGCTCCGGAGCAGCTGCGCTCAGGAACTTCATGAAGTTATCAGTAGTACCGGACTCCTCAGAGCGGTAGACAACCTTGATGTCCTTCTCCGGCAGCTTCGCGTCCTTGTTGACCTCAGCAATCTTCGGGTCGTTCCACTTGGTGATCTTGCCGTCGAAGATTTCAGCAACCAGTGCCGGGGTCAGAGTGACATCAACGCCCTCGAGGTTGTAGGCAACGGCAACCGGACCGATAACCATCGGCAGGTGCCATGCGTCGTTACCATCGCAGCGCTTCTTAGCCTCTGCAACCTGGTCCTTGCCGTCCTTCTCCTTCAGCGGAGAGTCGGAGCCAGCGAAAGCAACGGTACCGGCAATGAACTGAGTTTGACCGGAACCAGAGCCAGATGCGTTGTACGACAGGGTCGAACCGGCCTCTTCAAACTTGGTGGCGAACAGGTCCATCGCACGCTGCTGCGAGGTAGCGCCCTCGCCCTGCAGCGTTCCCCCTTCAGCACAAGCGGCCAGGGTGAGACTTGCAACAGCGGCCAGGCCAATGACGGATGCCGCACGGTTCTTCTTCAGCACAGTAAATCCTCCGGGTTTACACAATGAGTGAAACAGTTCTCGTGGAACCGCCACACTCCGGTCCACTGCGCTGAACCTATCTACCGATAGTAACCGGAACCTGTTCAAAACATTAACAATCGGTGAACGGCGCAAGTAATTCTTTATTTATCCTCATTTCCCCTGTAAGAGGCCCTAAAATGCGCCCCTGAAACACTGAGGATTGGACAACATCTCCCCAAAATCACAAGTATCATTGCCCCCGCGACAGAGGAAAACCACCTAAAACTGAGACAAACCTAAGCTCGCCCTCTCCAATAACCTCTCCAATAACTCAGCCCTTCCCCAACAACTCGCCTCCAATAAACCGAACCGTCACATTTACGCGCCGTACATCACATCACGGCGAGCCACTTCAAAGCCAACCGCACGGTAAGTGCGCACTGCCGGAGCATTGTCGCCTTCGACATAGAGAATTACCTTTTCCGCTCCCCGGCTCCGGAGATGGGAAAGCCCAACATTGGTCAACCATCGCCCCAGACCGCGTCCGCGCGCCTTCGAGCTCAGTCCAATCACATAGACCTCACCAGTTGACACAGACTCCTCAGCGTGCCACTTCGTCCAGTGGAAACCGCAAATCTCCTCCGCACTGTCGCGCGCCCCAGCCACATCTGCAGCAAAGAACACGCCCTCCGGGTCGAACCACTGCACATCCCGAGCGCGATCGAGTTGCGGCTGTGACCAATCCCCCTGCTCCGGATGCCAATCAAACGCCTCGTTATTCACTGCTAACCACGCTCGATCTACCGCTGCCGCGCCCCACTTCGCACGTGCCGCAGTCAGGGTCAGGGCTTCAACATCATCACGCTTATCGACGTCCCCCGCCGCCTTCTCCAACGCTGAGCCCGAAACGGACATCTGCAACAGCTCGCGGACAACCTTGCGTCCCGTCAACTCTGCCAAACGGCTGGCGCCGGCGACATCACCGTGAGCCCAGATAGGCAGACGCTCACCGACTTCAGCATCGATATGCGCAAGCAGCTTCGCTCCCACGCCTTGCCTGCGAAACTCCGGATCAACAACCATCTCCATAGCATCTGGCGCAACGGCTGCCAGGCCCAAGTAACGGTCGTCCTCGATAATCGCAAAGTGTCGATGCCCGAAAGAGTCGTCGTCAAGCCCTCGGACGAAAGCCTCTCCGAACGCCTCCACGCCGTCGGTGGAGTGGGCGCGCTGCAGTAGCGTACTGGCGGCGGTGGTGTCTACGTCAAGCAGTTCGGTTACGTTCATACGCCCCACCCTATACACAGCAGCGGATTCAACACTTCCCCGATGTCCGCTGGGCCAAAAGCGATGGGGTACTAATAGAGTGTGTCCATTTCCCGACGACAGAAGAAAATCGGTGGCTCCATCCTCGCCGTTGCCGCGCTGGTGATCGCCACCGACATGGGCTTCGCCAGCCATGCGGAGTACAAACTCTCCGAGCATATTCAAGAGACTGCACAGCTGGAGATGACCCCATACGTCGCCATCGGTGGCAAGGCCTACTTGTCCTCTTTTGTTACGGGTAAGTGGAGCTCCGTAACTTCGCGCATCCGCGATGTGGAGGTACCCGACTTCGGCTTGGTATCTCTGGAGTACGGAGCGTCCAACGTTAAGGTCCCAGCATCGGCAGTGCTCAGCGGAGATTTCCCAGAGTCGCCGACGAAGCAGTACTTCACCAAGCTCTCGCTCGACGGCGTCTCTCTGGGCAACAAGCTGGGGATGACGGATTTGAGCATCCAAAGTCTGAAGGACTCCTCCCCCACCGGCGGCTGGGAGACCGAGGCAATTTTCGAGGCCACACCAGCCGGATGGCAGGGAAAGACTCAGGTCACGGCGAAGTTGCGCATTGTCAGCCGCGACGTGGTCATTACGCCGATGGAGATTATTTCTGCGCCCTCGTCCCCAACGGATTCTAAGAGCCACGTCAAACCTGAGCTGTCTGAGGCTGATACGCAGCACATCATGGACACCTTCGCTCTGACACTGCGAGATTCGGATATACCGATGGGCATGCCGGCGACTCGCGTGTACGTGTCGGGCGGTTCTATCACCATCGAAGGCGAACAGATTCTGTGCACCGTGTCGCCAACGAACTTCATGCCGCCGACATCCCAACAGGATGCCGAGGCGTCAGCACAATCCACGGAGAAGCTGCCGGAGAAGAACTGTCGGGTGCGTCGCTAAGGCCGTCGTCAAGCATCGCCGTTAAACGTCGTTGCAGCGTTGGCACCATGCGCCAACAGCCCATACATGGCCACAAGAGCTTCAGCGGTAGAATGTGAAGCATGACCGAGAACAATGGCAGCAACCAGACAGACGCCGCTGCACAGGAGCCTGCGGCTGCGGCAGCACCTCGCCTCGACGGCAACGAGGCCATTAGCCGCGCGGCCGAGCAGGCCAAGAGCACCGCTACGCGCAACATCACGGAGCTTGAGGGGCTCCCGATCCCTGACGAGACCGCTAACCTGCGCTTCGGCCCGAATATTCACGACGGCCTGCTGGCACTACTGCCGCTGGTCGGCGTGTGGCGCGGTGAGGGGCAGGCAAACACCGTCGTCGACGGTGAGTACAACTTCGGCCAGCAGGTTATCTTCAGCCACGATGGCGAGAACTACCTGAAGTATGAGTCGCGCATCTGGAAGCTGGATGAAGACGGCAAGCCAACCGGACCTGACCAGCGCGAAACGGGATTTTGGCGCATCAACAACGATGACGAGATTGAGTTCATCTGCGTCCACTCCACCGGCGTCACCGAGATTTACTACGGCAAGCCAGTCTCCGAGCGCGCATGGGAACTGCAAGCGGCCTCCACAATGGTCACCGCAACCGGTCCGGCATCGCTCGGCCCGGGCAAGCGCCTCTACGGCCTGATGCCGAACAACGATCTCGGGTGGGTGGACGAGCGCCTGCGGGATGAGGAATTCACTCCCCGTATGTCCGCGCAGCTTAAGCGTTACGCAGGCTAGGTTCTCCCCCGCTTTACGACGGGCGCTGTGTGGCCTGGCTGCGGGGCCCTATTACTTTGCGCACTACGGCTTGGCGCCCTACTGCGACAAGCCCTACTGCATCGCCAGCGCCTCGTCACACAGGTCACGGAATTCCTTTTCCGCAGCTACATCTGGCTGCGGAATGGGCTCACCATCGATGGACTTAACCACGACCGCGATGCGCACCGAGGACACTAGCCACACCGCATCAGCGGCGAATAGGTCCCTTGGTACCAGAACCGTCGGAGTGACTTTCCAGCCGCAGTTGGCAGCTGTTTCAAACAGCGCTGCCTGAGTCGTGCCCGGCAGCACTCCTTCACCGGGATTGGGGGTCAGCAGCTCATTGCCGCGCTGAACGATGATGGTCGATGTCGGGCCTTCCAGGAGCTTTCCCTCTGCGGAGGTGAAGATGACATCGTCAAAACCCTTGGACTTGGCATAGCGTAATGCGGCCATATTAGCTGCGTATGACAACGTTTTCGCGCCGATGAGCGCCCACGGTGCACGGGAGCCAAGGTCGAGCGAGAAACCACGCTCTGCAAGCATGACCGATACCGGCTTCAGGCGATTTTCCGCCACCTTTTCCGCGGAGCTTGCCAAAACGTAGCCAGTCGGCCTTCCAGTGGACTCGCGACCACGCGAGTAAACCCACCGCAACGTCGCATCCCCCTCAATTGACCTATCGCGCAACTCCCGTAGTGCAACCTCGGTAGCCGCCCGCCATTGCTCCAGGTCCGGGGTTGGCAAATCCAGCATTAGCGCTGACGATGCGAATCGCTTCTCATGCCGGTCGGTATTACAGGTATGACCACCCCTGACCAGGAGTGTTTCAAAAACTCCGTCGCCGCGAATAGCTCCGAGATCGTCCGCGTAGAGGAACGGCTGTCCTGCCTCGACAGCAATCGGACCACCGTCTGCGTAGACGTCGATAAGCACTAGAGAAGAAAGCGAATCCGTCATACACACAAGCTTAATCCATGCTTAATTTGGGGATTTCTGGTTAACATGAGAGAGTGAGTGTTGAGTATGTAAGTCCTTTGATGTCTCACGTGGCTGGTGCCGCTGCCCTCGAATTGGGCGGACAGACGGAAGGTTTAGAGAAGGACTCAGAGAACGCCTCAGACGGAACCTCAGCGAAAAACGTTGAGCAAACCACAGGGCAAGCTAGCGTGGCATGGCACTACGGCCGTCCACTGGTAGAGCAACGTCATCTACAGGAGGACTGCGGAGTAGTAGATCGCTCGTACTACCGCGTTATTGAGGTTACTGGCGAGGATCGCCTGACCTACCTCAACACACTTTTTTCACAGAAGGTCGACGATGCCACCCCCGGCACTGTCACTGAAGCACTGAACCTGGATGCCAACGGTCACGTTCTCCACCACATGACGCTGACTGTTTTGGACGATTCCGTGCTTATCGACGTGCCCCCTGTTGGCTTCGACTCCCTGCTGAAGTACCTGAACATGATGGTGTTCTGGTCCAAGGTGGAAATTGCTGAGGTAGAACGGGCGGTTATTTCCGTCATGGGGCCGAATGCCCCTGAGGTACTGGTGTCCGCCGGCCTCGCATTCCCGCAGGTGGGCAAGGCTACGACGGTGGGGCATTCCTATGTCCGGCACCTGCCTTGGCCACGCGGAGGACGTGTGGATGTGCTCGTGCGCCGACAGGATTTAGTCGGTGCTTGGGACGCGCTGGTGGCCGCTGGCGCCTCCCCAGTTGGCCTGATGGGCTGGGAGGCCGAACGCGTAGTCTCCTTGCGGCCAGAGCTGGGAATCGATGTAGATGAGAAGATGATTCCGCATGAGGCTCCGCGCTGGATTGCCTCTGAATTCGACACGGCTGCCGTGCACTTGGACAAGGGCTGCTATCGCGGCCAAGAGACTGTGTCTCGAGTCCACAATGTTGGTCGCTCCCCACGAGTTTTGGTGATGCTGCAGCTCGACGGCTCAGCTACTCTGCCGGAAACCGGCGATCCAGTGATGATGGGCAAGCGCGCCGTGGGCCGCGTAGGCACCGTCGTGCAACATGTCGATTACGGCCCGATTGCATTGGCTCTGCTTAAGCGCTCGGCGCAGGAACGCGAGGGCCTTGTGGTGGGTGACTGCGCCGTGGCCGTCGACCCTTCCTCCATCGACCGCGTCGAGCAGCTGCCACCGGGTCGTGTGGCCATCAACCGCCTGCGTGGGAAATAAGTAACGGGAAATAGGTAAAGCCACCAGACAGAGTGGTGAAAAAATAACTTTTTCCATTCTTTTTCAGAAAGGTTATTCCCCCAGGTCACAGTACATATTGAGTTGCCTGAGCGCGAGGACACAACCCACTATGGACCTCCCCGCGTAACCCCTTCGTCTAAAAATCGGCTATGGTGTCTTACAGGAATTAACGCAATAAGACATAAGTGGGTCGGCCGTATCCCCGTGCCGTCCCACGGATTACACAAGGGGGTCAGGCCATGGGTCGCGGCCGTGCGAAAGCAAAGCAGGCGAAGGTTGCCCGTCAGCTCAAGTACGATTCACCAGAAATGGACTTGGAGCGTCTGCAGCGGGAACTCGTCGGCAAGTCGAACGAGTCCGATCGAGACGACTATTACTCTGACTGGGAGGAATGGGCCTCAGGCGCTGGTCGCGACAGCTAGCGCAAGCTAACCGCTGTCGTATTTTCCGCAAAGCGTTTCTATTTCAATAAAACAAGCACCCGCCAACGATTCCGTTGGTGGGTGCTTGTTTTTGCTTAGCTGGCCAGAGGCGGAGGCTTAGTGACCGCATTTATGTGTGGTTTATGTGCGGCGGCGGTGGGGCCACGGCGGATCAATCCGAGTTACTGACTGCGTTTATGACAAAAACAGCCCGAAAAACGGCTCGGAAGTGTCATAAACTCAAACAGTTTCACATTTGCAGCCCCACGTTATTTCTGGGTTGTCAGTTTTGTAGCCCAAATCCAGTCCCGACCAACCCCAGTCCCCGGCCGCTCGACCAGATGCAGGCCGACGCTTAGAAGCGCGGGTGGCTGCCGCGCAAAACAGCCCCGTCCTCGCCCTCCTCGCTCTTGCGGACAGTACCCAGCTCCCAAGCGTTGATGTGGCGGGCAGTCAGCAGAGCCAGTGCACGATCGCGATCCTCTGCAGAAACAATCGCAACCATACCAACACCCATGTTAAAGGTCTTCTCCATCTCCTCGCGGGAGACGTTGCCGAGCTCAGCAATGGTCTTGAAGATCGGGCCCGGGGTCCATGTTGCGCGGCTCATGTCAGCGGTCAGGCCTTCCGGCATGATGCGGACCATGTTGCCAGCCAATCCACCACCGGTGACGTGGCAGAAAGTGCGAACCTCTGCCTCGTTCATGAGAGCCAGGCAGTCCTTCGCATAGATCTTGGTTGGCTCCAGCAGCTCCTCACCGAGGGTACGTCCGAAGTCTTCGACGTATCCGTCGAGCTCCAGACCGGCCTTCTCCAGGAGAACGTAGCGAGCCAGCGAGTAGCCATTGGAGTGAAGTCCAGAGGATTCCATGGCGATAATGACATCGCCCTCACGCACGCGGTCCGGGCCGAGAAGCTTGTCCTCTTCCACGACACCGACGCCGGTAGCGGAGACATCGTACTCGCCTGGTTCCATCACACCCGGGTGCTCTGCAGTCTCGCCGCCCAGGAGAGCGCAACCCGCCTGGACGCATCCCTCGGCGATGCCGGAAACGATCTCGGCGACGTGCTCCGGCACGACCTTGCCAATTGCGATGTAGTCCTGCAGGAACAGCGGCTCGGCGCCGCACACGACCAGGTCATCGACGACCATGGCGACCAGGTCCAGGCCGATGGTGTCGTGCTTGCCGACGGCCTGCGCCACGGCCAACTTGGTCCCCACACCATCGGAGGATGCGGCCAGCAGCGGCTTTTCGTAGTTGCCCAGTGCAAACAGGCCGGCAAAACCGCCGAGCCCGCCACGGACCTCTGGGCGAGTGGCCTTCTTGGCAATCGGGGCGAATAGTTCAACGGCGCGGTCGCCGGCTTCGATGTCGACGCCGGCTGCAGCGTAGGAAGCACCAGAAACGTTCTCGGTCATTAGAGGCTCTCGCTTTAAACTTTCTCCCCCGGGCGGCGTTACTGCCGTATCCGGGAGTATTGGCGGACCGGGAACAAAGCAACGGCTGCAATCCACAGCACCGCTTGCGCTTCGTTCTCGGTTCAGTTCTCGTAGTTCATTCTAAGGAGGTTTCGAGGCTAATTGCTCGTTGCGGCTTTGGCAGCCTGGGCTGCCTGCATCCTCTCCACAGCTGCCGCATTCGGATTGCCCTCCGGCAGACCCAACGGGTACTTGCCATCGAAGCAGGCACAACAGACTTCGGTCTTTGCCTGCTCGGAAGCGGCAACCATGCCATCGATGGAGACAAATCCCAGGCTGTCGGCGCCAATCGCGGTTGCGATACCGGCGACGATGTCATTTTCATCCACGCCGTTGGCCAACAGCTCGCCCGGAGAGGCGAAGTCAATGCCGTAGAAGCACGGCCATTTCACCGGCGGTGCGGCGATGCGCACGTGCACTTCCTTCGCACCAGCCTCACGCAGCATGCGAATCAGGGCACGCTGAGTGTTGCCGCGGACGATGGAGTCATCGACCACTACCAAGCGCTTACCGGCGATAACTTCCTTCAGCGGGTTCAGCTTCAGTCGAATGCCCAGCTGACGAATCGTCTGCGAAGGCTGAATGAAGGTACGGCCCACGTAACCGTTTTTGGTCAGCCCCTGACCAAACGGAATGCCCGATTCCTGGGCGTAGCCAACAGCGGCCGGGGTACCGGATTCCGGAACCGGCATCACCAGGTCACCGTCAGCCGGGAACTCACGGGCCAACTGGCGGCCCAGCTCAAGACGTACAGCGTTGACGGAGCGACCACGGATGTTGGAGTCCGGGCGCGCCAGGTAGACGTACTCAAAAATGCATCCAGCGTGGGTGGTCTCGGCAAAACGCTGCGAACGCACACCGGAAGCATCAATGGCCACCATCTCGCCTGGCTCGATTTCGCGGACGAACGATGCGCCGACGATATCCAGCGCGCAAGTCTCGGATGCGACTACCCAGCCACCGGACAGGCGGCCCAAGCACAACGGACGCACACCGTGTGGGTCACGCGCAGCGTACAGCGTTTCACCATCGGTGAACGTAAGGCAGAAGGCCCCCTTCAGGCGCGGCAGGAGCGTCAGCGCAGCCGCTTCCACGTTGGTGCTACAGCCGTGGTCTTCTGGGTGGTCAATCTTGCCGGTTTCGTCGGCAAGCAATGT
Organism: Corynebacterium sp. HMSC074C05; assembly: GCF_001838325.1. Lineage (NCBI taxonomy): Bacteria > Bacillati > Actinomycetota > Actinomycetes > Mycobacteriales > Corynebacteriaceae > Corynebacterium > Corynebacterium sp. HMSC074C05. The sequence continues at coordinate 35,210 of NZ_KV836290.1, read as the reverse complement.
GGTCATGATTGCGGAGTCACTGGGCAGCTCGCCGCCATCGCGCAGCAAGCCCTTGTCGACCGCCTCACGGAACAGCGTGAGGTGGTTGGTCAGGTTGCCGTTGTGCCCCAGCGCGATGTCCGTGCCGTCGGAGGCCATCTGGAACATCGGCTGTGCATTCTCCCACGCAGGAGCTCCAGCGGTGGTGTAGCGCGTGTGCCCTACGGCTACGTGCCCCTTCAGAGCGTCGAGCGTCTGCTCATCAAAAACCTGGGAAACAAGCCCGAGATCCTTGAATACGAGAATTTGGTCGCCGTCGCCGACTGCGATACCGGCGGCTTCCTGGCCGCGATGTTGCAGGGCAAACAAGCCATAGTAGGTGAGTTTGGACACGTCTTCGCCAGGTGCCCAAACGCCAAAGACCCCACATTCTTCACGCGGGGATGTCTCCCCCAAATCGTCGTAAGGCGAAATTGGCAAAAGTTTGGTCTTTGGTGCACCTGAAATGTTGGTATCGGCCACGACATTCACACTAATAGCCCCACCCGCCCGGGCACCAATTCAGTATCCCCCCACGGGTTTTAAGAAATGCGCGCCACCGGCAAATGATTCCCGATTTCCGCCGCGCGCGTGCCCGACATATCGATGTGCGCCTGCACCTGCTCTAACGTGATCATTCCGCACGCGAGTCCCAGCCAAATCTCCGGCGACATCTCCACGACATTGGGCGGCGTACCGCGTGTGTGCCTGGGCCCGTCAATGCACTGGACCGCGACGAAGGGCGGTACGCGCACCTCGACGCTATGCCCCGGCGCCTCTTGGGCGAGCATCCGAACGGACAGACGCACCGCTTTGGCTAGGCTCGCACGGCTTAACGACGGCCCCTGCGCCCCATCTGCCCCGGTGAAGGAGACAGCCTCTTGGTCAGATAGCAATTCGCGGCCGAGAAGACGTTGTGCCGCCCAGGGTGCGGCGGTGGAAAGAGCGCTGCGAACGTCGAAAGGCGAGATTTTGGATACCATAACCTCATCCTAGAGTTATGCTTTCATATATGGATACGCAGTCAACTGAAAAAGCTGAACAGGTGCACGCTCCAGCGTCACCATCTCTTGTACTCCGTTTTATGGCTTCGCCGACCGATGTCATTATGGCCGGAACCAATTCCGTCCACGGCGGCCGTGTGTTGCAGTGGATTGACAAGGCCGCTTACGCCTGTGCGACCGGCTGGTCGGGACGCTACTGCGTGACTGCGTACTTCGGTCACATTCACTTCACTCGCCCGATTCCCAGCGGCCACATTGTTGAGGTGCGCTCCAAGATTGCGCATACCGGTCGCAGTTCTATGCACATCGTCAACGAGGTGCTCTCAGCTGATCCGCGCGAGGGCAAGTTCACCCGCGCAGCTGACTGCCTGGTGATCTTCGTGGCCATGGATGAAAATGGTAAGTCGACACCGGTTCCGAAGTGGGTGCCGCAAACGGAGGAAGAAGAGCGTGTTGAAAAGGCCGCTCTTTCCCGTTTTGAGCTCCGCCGCGACATCGAGGCCAGCATGCGCGCGCAGACCTATTCCGCGGACTCTTCCGCACCCGAGCTGACCACACGTTTCCTGGCAAAGCCAACCGATGTTAACTGGGGCGGAAACGTCCACGGCGGTACCGCCATGGAGTGGATTGATGAGGCTGCGACGGCAGTTACCACCAACTGGGCAGGGCGCCAGACCATTTCTGTCTACGCAGGTGGTATTCGCTTCTACAACCCAATCCACATTGGCGACCTGGTTGAGGTGCGCGCACGCATCCTGCGCACCGGCACGACCTCGATGCACCTGTCGGTGCAGGTCTACTGCTGTGAGCCCCGCAAGGGTGTCGGCGGGCTGCGCAAGGCTCTGCACTCGACCATGACTTATGTCGCAATTGACGACGATTTCAACCCGCAGCCGGTACCGCACTTCCAGCCGACCACGGATGAGGACAAGCGTCTGCACGCCCACGATCTGTCGCTGAAGGCGCTGCGTGATAAGTACAGCCCGCTACCGCTGATTGAGCGCGAACAGGATTAAGCCGCCTGGCCGCCCGGCCTCCTGTTTTTCCACCAGATAGATAGGAACATCCAGCCAATCAGCGCGAAGGTGATGTAGGTGACGTACCGGTCAATCGTCTGCAGGGAGCCCTGGATACTTGGGCCAAACTTCAGGCCCAAGTACAGGTAGAAGCACTTGAGCATTGCGGCACAGAGGAAGAGATACACACCTACTACCCAGCCGCGCACCTTCGCAATACCACCGATGGCCACGACAATCGTGGCCGGAATCGGCGAGAACGGCACAAACGATGCCAGCACACTCAGCCCGATGCGCTCATAGATGAAGTTCTCCATCTTCTTAAACCATCGCGGTGGGTGGCCGCCGAAGCTCATCGTGATGAATTCCGTGCCCCACTTCTTGCCCATCCAGTAGAAGAACGGCATGAACTTGATGGTCGACAGCGCCGCAATCACCACAACAGCGAAGAGGAAGAGCGGCCTATCCTCGTTTTCCGATGCGAGAATCAGCACCGAGAGATTCGAGCCCGTCAGCCACGTATGCAAAAAGGTGTACTTGAGCAGCAAAACCGCGCGGAACGGGATAATTGCAAAGCCGTACACGGCAACCAGCATCAGCGATGCATAGAGAAGCTTGTCTATTTTGTCCGGCTCACGCAGGAAGCTCGGCAGATCCTCACGAGGGTCGTGCTCGGCCTCGTTACGCATGTCGGATGAAGTCATGAACCACAGTTTAACTGCACGCCCCCTTCCGCAGCAGGAGCCGCAGACTATGCCATTACGTACGGCTCAGACGCACTCGCCAAGGACGACCGCAGCGCCGCCTACTATCCTGGGAAGATATGACCACCGATTCACCCGCGCCTGTGCCCGCACAGCAGCCTCACGCACCACGGTCTGAGTCTTCCTCACCATCGCTTGACGACGGCCAGGAGATCGCATCCTCACCGAGCATGCTGCAACGTGTTCGCGCCGCTATCCCGCCTGTGTCCATCCTGGTACTGACGGCGGTATTCCTCTTCGCCGGGTGGTTCACGCTCTTCGGTCCTATCAATGTTCTGGCTTGGCGTGGTGGCACGTTCCCCCGCACCGAGGCAGACCGCCCCTACTATCAGCAGGCTCTGAAGGATGTTGCGCGCTATCAGTACGAGGAGCAGCCCTCCCCTGAGGTTTACTTCGGCCTGGCGTGTGGCGCTACTGATGCCGACATCCGCAGCGTTATCCCCAAGGTCGGCGAGCACCCGAATTCAGACGCAGACCCAACCGCTGATGAAGATGCCGTCGCCGCCGCTGCTGCCACCAGGCCGGGTTCTGCACCTGCGGCTACGAACCAGACATCGAAGCTGAATCCAAACCTTGACGCATTCGGAGACACGGTCGACTGCTCCGGTTCCTGGACTGCGCCATTCTTGTCATTCCTGCTCGCATCCGCGGGTGTTCCGGTCTTTGATACGCCCGAGAATTCGGCTGCCAATAGTGCCACCGACAACAACAGCACAGAGCAGTACAACACTGCGCAGAACAGAACAGCGCAGAACAGCACTGCCACAACCGAGAACCCATGGCTGGTTACGGATGTCGAACAGCTCATGGACGCCTACAAGGCACATGATGCTTTCGTCACCGACAAGGACTTCTCTCCTCAGGTGGGTGACATCATTTTCTACCGCTACCCCGCAGGCCTTGGGGTGCACGCCAACATGGTTGTCGCGGTTCAGGGTGACTGGGTCACCATCGGTGGCGATGAGCTTGGCAAGGTCGGTCTAGCTAGCATGACCCTGCGCAACCGAGGTGGCATCGTGGGCTACGGTGCCACGGGCTACTTCGAGCAAGCACCGCTGGACGCCACCAAATAGCCAAGTTTAAATAGGCAGATTTTCCTCAATGAGGTCGCGCAGAGCGTCGTCGTCAGGCGAGACCTTGGAGCGGAAACGGCCGATGACCTCCCCCTCGGGCGAGATAACGAACTTTTCGAAGTTCCACTTCACGTCCCCAGCCTCGCCGTCGGCGTCCGGGGTTTCCTTCAGCAGCTTGTACAGTGGGTGAGCGCCGGCGCCGTTGACCTCCGTCTTTTGGAAGAGCGGGAAGGTAACGCCAAATTCGCGCTGGCAGAACTGCTTGATTTCCTCGGCACTGCCGGGCTCTTGCCCGCCGAACTGGTTGCAGGGGAAACCGAGGACGAAGAAGCCTCGGGGTGCGAGTTCGTCGAAAAGTCCTTGCAGATCGTCGTACTGATCCGTGAAACCGCACTCCGAGGCGGTGTTGACGATAAGCAGAACGTGGCCTGCCCAGTCGCTCATCGTTGCTTCGTTGCCGTCGATGGTGGTCACTGGGATGTCGAAGAGATTGCTCATAAACCCCACACTAGGGCAGTCCCACGATAGCCGTCAGAGGTGACGACTAGCCGACCTGCTCCATGCCTTCAAAGAACTCGCGGCCCAGCGGCACCGAAGAGTGGTTGACCGGCTGCGCACCCCCATCGACCGCCTGGTCAATGATGCCGACAACATCCTGGCGCAGCTTGTGCTCCCGCAGTTTCGAAGCGTTAACGGAGATACGCACCGCGCGGCCCTTCTCCAGCGAGCGCTGCACTGAGGAGCGCACCGCGCGGCGCCACCAACCGGCGCCGCCGAAGCCCTCGCCGATAGCCAGCACGCGAGTTGGATCAACAGCACCAGTGGTCAGGTCGCGGACCCCATTTCGGTCCGCTGCAACACGGAAGCCCAGCTCCGGCAGCACGTTCATGGTCTCTGGCGACATGGTCCACTTCGGCGGTGCAAAGACATCCGTCTCAAAACCCATCGCACGCATCTGGCGCGTTGCGGCAGTCAGGCGCAAGCGCGCTTCATGTTCGCTTAACGACGCAAATTCGGCGCCTCGGCCTCGAACCGACTGATCGAACCCCGCGAGAACAATCTCGATGCCGTCATCGCTACGACGGCGGAGCCAATCCAGCACCGCCGGAGCTTCCCGCAACGACCAGTTCTTACCCGCATGCGGCGCTACCAGCAGAGACGGCGTAATACCGCGCTGTTCCATCGCTGCCACGAAACGAGCGACATCGAGCAATGTGCCATCGCGCAAACCCGACACCGACACCAAAAGCGGCGAACCGACCACACCACCGTCAACAGTTACGAGCTCTTTGCCCGCTGGACGAACGACCTGGTCTGTCGTCCGAATCTGTTCTTGCACCCCACTGCCTGCCATGGATTCAACAAAAACAGGCGTATGTAAATTTTTGGTAACGGAGAGGACAAAGCTTGGAGAATACTCAGAGGCCTTTCAAGTAAGAGTTCAGATTATCCCCCAGTGCACAACCTCATCGAGTGCCAGTCCCTTGCGCCAACCGAACTTCTCCAAGTCACGCTCCGCGGCCAGGTGCGTTACCGGACCAATGCACAGCCAGGCCACCGGCCGCACGGGCGCCTCGACACCGACAAAGTTGGCCAGGAAATCCTCATGGTAGAAACTGACCCAACCGACGCCGAGCCCCTCTGCCGTAGCAGCCAGCCACAGATTCTGAATAGCCAGCGCGACTGACATTAACCCGGTGTCATCGACGGTGTCGCGGCCGAGAATGTTCTTGCCGCCACGGGTCGGGTCATAAGTGACGACGATGCCCGTTCCCGAGTCCACAATTCCTTCAATCTGAATCGGATTGAAAGTCTCGCGCCGCTCGCCTTCGAGTTTGGCTGCGAATTCAGCGCGGCGTCCGGCTACGTGGTCGGCAAACTGCTGCAGGCGAGCCGAATCCTGAATGATGTGAAAGTCCCATGGTTGGGACAGCCCCACCGAAGGAGCGGCGTGAGCGGCCGCCAACACGCGCATCAATCGCTCCCTGTCCAACACTTCTCCGGCGAATTCGCGGCGGACATCCCGCCGCCGAAAAAGCGTGTGGTAGACGGCCAACTGATCGTCGGAAAGCGAATCGGTGTCAAAACCCTGCGCGGACAGCAGCGTGCGCATATCCATGCCGTTACTCCACCGCACCAGCAGTGTGGGCAATCCAGGCGTACTCGAAGGCAGTCTGGCGCCAGCGTTCGTAACGGCCGGAAACACCACCGTGACCTGCGGACATCTCTGTCTTGAGCAGGAACTGCCCCGGTTCCCCACCGACGACTTCGCGCAGCTTGGCGATCCACTTTGCCGGCTCCACGTAGAGCACGCGAGTGTCGTTCAAACTAGTAATCGCGAGAATCTTCGGGTACTTCACATCGGCCGAGATGTTCTCGTACGGCGCGTAGGAGGCCATGTAGTCGTAGACCTCCGGGTCGTGGTACGGATCGCCCCACTCATCCCACTCCACCACGGTCAGCGGCAGCTCTGGCATCAGCATGGACGTCAGGCAGTCGACAAACGGGACCACGGCCTGAATGCCCGCGAACCTATCGCCAGCAATGTTTGCGACCACACCCATCAGCATGCCGCCCGCTGAACCGCCGAGCGCTACCAACTGCTGGCGCGTGGTCCAACCAGAATCCAGCAGGTAGTCAGCGACGGCGACGAAGTCAGTGAATGTGTTCTTCTTCGTGGTTGCGCGACCGTTCTCCCACCAGCCACGGCCCATCTCTCCGCCACCGCGGACGTGTGCAATGACGAAAATCATGCCGCGATCCAGCAACGATAGGCGCGCGATGGAAAAGCCCGGATCCATCGAGGATTCGTAGGAACCGTAGCCGTAGAGCAGCGTCGGATTCGGCGCATCCAAATCCAAATCCGCCCGGTGAATAATCGACACCGGAATCTGGGCACCATCGCTGGCACTCACCCATTCACGCTTGGCGACGTAATCACCGCGATTAAACTCCCCCCGAATCTTCTGCTCCTTGAGCAGCACCCGCTTGTCCGAGGCAATATCAATCTGCCAGAGCTGCGACGGCGTGGTGAAGGAGCCGTAGGCGTAGCGCAACACCGGGGTGTCCCATTCAGCGTTGCCGGTAGTGCCTGCGGAGTAGAGCTCTTCGTCGAATTCGAGCTCAACGAAGTTCACAGCGGACGCTGGCACTGGGTCGGCAGCATCGCCCGTTTCAGCGGAGCCAGCACCATCCTCGTCCTGCGCCAATACCGCCAGCGCCACACGCCCAATACCGCCGCGACGGTACCCAAACGCGATGTGCCCAGCGAAGCAGTCAACGCCCTCGACACGGACGTCATCGCGGTGCGGGACCAGCTCAGTGAGATCCGAAATACTGTCGAAAGACCCCACCGGCACCATGGCCAGTGCGAAGTTCGAGCCAGTCATATTGTGTGTAATCAGCCACATATCCTGGCCGCTAATGACGGCATGGTCGATGTCGTATTCAACACCGGACTCGCGCGGGCGCACGCAGGTGAACTCACTGGTCGGGTCACTGGCGTCCAGGTACCAGACCTCAGAGGTAATCTTCGAGGAGCTCTCAATAATCAGGTACTTTTCGCTGCGTACCGTACCGACTCCGACCCAGTAGGCCTCATCGGGCTCATGGAAGACACAGACGTCATCCTCGGTGGAGGTGCCCACGCGGTGACGCCACACGGAATCCGGCCGCCAGGCTTCGTCGACCTTCTGATAGAAGATCCATTCCGAGCTAACCCAGGTAGCACCTGCGGCGATGCCCGCAATTTCGTCGTCAAGCAGTTCGCCCGTGCGCAAATCCTTTACGCGCAGCGTGTAGCGCTCGTCGCCTGTGACATCGGTGGAGTAGGCCAGCAGATTGCCGTCCGCCGAGACGCTCGCTGCGCCGAGGGCGAAGAAGTCGTGGCCTTCGGCCAGCTCGTTGGCATCCAGGATGACCTGTTCTCCTGGTGCCGGGGAGTCGTCCGCAATGGTCGGCGGAGTCCACGCGGCAAGACCGTCACCGGCCTCCACACGCACGCGACAGCTCATCCCGTAGGACTTGCCCTCCTGCGTGCGTGAGTAGTACCACCAGCCATTAAGGCGAGTTGGGACCGACATGTCGGTCTCCTGCACGCGCGACTTGATCTCCTTAAAAATCGCGTCCGCGGTGCCATCAAGATTGGAGGTAAAAGCCTCCGTATAGGCATTTTCAGCCTCTAGGTATTTGATAACCTCGGGGTTTTCCTTATCGCGGAGCCACTCGAAGTTATCGGTGAAGTCCCTTCCGTGGAAGGACCGAGTCACCGGCTTCCGTTGTGCACGGGGTGCGGGCAAATCCTTTTTTGCAGGCTTGCCGACGGATGCCGAGTCCAAGGTCACTTCGCTCACGCAGGTTCTCCAATCCAGTCCGAGAAGCGGCGGCCCGACAGTCGTTCGTAGGCCTCGACGTACCGCTCGCGAGTTGCTTCCACAACACTACCCGGCAGCGCCGGCGGCGGAGTGCCCTCGTCCTTCTTCCAGCCGGACTTGGAGCAGGTCAGCCAGTTTCGGACGTACTGCTTGTCGAAGCTCGGGTTAACCGAACCCTCCTGGTAGGAGTCGGCTGGCCAGTAGCGGGAGGAGTCCGGGGTGAGGACCTCGTCGGCCAGCACCAGGTTGCCGTCGGAGTCGAGACCGAACTCGAACTTGGTGTCGGCCAGGATGATGCCGCGCTTAGCAGCCAGTTCAGCAGCCTGGGTGTAGATACGCAGGGTGGCATCGCGCAGTTCTTCGGCACGCTTCTGCCCCAGGGACTCCACAACGGCGTCGAAGGAGACATTCTCGTCGTGCTCGCCCAGTTCGGCCTTGGTGGCCGGGGTGAAAATCGGTTCTGGCAACTTGGAGCCCTCGACGAGGCCCTCTGGCAGCTCAATGCCACAGACAGTGCCGTTTTCCTTGTACTCGACGAGACCCGAGCCGGTTAGGTAGCCACGTGCGACACACTCGAATGGCAGCATGTCCAGCTTCTTGCACACCAGCGCACGGCCGAGGCACTCTTCCGGAATGCGCTCATCGTCAGCCGGGCCAGCCATATGGTTCGGAAAGTCGATCTCGTCGAAGAAGAACACGCTCATCGCGGTGAGCACTCGACCCTTGTCAGGAATCGGGGTCTCCAGAATGTGGTCGAAGGCAGAAATACGGTCACTGACCACAAGCAGCAGAGTCTCAGGGTCAATCTCGTAGATTTCCCGGACCTTGCCCGCGGAAAGATGGTTATACGAGGAAAGTTCAGGTCGCATGGCGATAAAGTCTAAACCCCTATACGCCTTTGCACTCTATTGATACCTCCGGCCACCACCCCAACTAGTGGGGATTGACGCAATTACCGTCGTCAAGCGGGAAAAATTTTGAGATTCAGGACTGCTGCCCATCGAATTTTTCACAGGTAAACGACGGTGTTTACCCCTCACCTCCCCCGCACGGTAGATGACTGGGCAAAAATATTTCTAAAAACGTGACAGAAAACACCGATACCAGTATTGTCTAAATTTAGTAATTCACGTCACACTTCAAGGATTTTGAAGGGAACAATCACATGGCAGCTCAGGCCAACAATAACTCTCTGCGCCGCGCGGTCGTCGTCGGCGGTAACCGCATTCCGTTCGCTCGTTCTAATAAGGAATACGCTAACGAGTCGAACCAGGACATGCTGACCGCTGCAATCGACGGTCTCGTCGCCCGCTTCGGTATCGGCGGCGAACGCCTCGGTGCAGTCTCCGCCGGCGCTGTGCTGAAGCACTCCCGTGACTTTAACCTCACCCGTGAGTGTGTCCTCGGCTCCGCACTGGCGCCGGACACCCCGGCTTTCGACATTCAGATGGCATGTGCCACCGGCATGGAGGCCCTCAACTCTGTCTCCAACATGATTAAGCTGGGCCAGATTGACTCCGCTATCGCCGGCGGTGTGGACACCACCTCCGACGCTCCGATTGCTGTCAACGACCGTCTGCGCAAGATCCTGCTGGAGGCCAGCCGCCAGAAGTCCACTCTGGACATGGCAAAGGTCTTCCTGAAGGCCCGTCCGTCCGACCTGGCTCCGGATACTCCGTCGACCGGCGAGCCCCGCACTGGCCTGTCCATGGGTGAACACCAGGCCATCACCACCGCCAAGTGGGGCGTTACCCGAGCTGAGCAGGATGAGCTCGCCGCCGCTTCCCACCAAAACATGGCAAACGCTTACGACGAGGGCTTCTTCACTGACCTCGTCACCCCGTACAAGGGCGTTTCCCGTGACACCAACATGCGCCCGGACTCCACCCCGGAGAAGCTGGCCAAGCTCAAGCCGGTCTTCGGCCGCGGCCTGGAAGCAGAGCCGACCATGACCGCCGGTAACTCCACTCCGCTTACCGACGGCGCCTCTGCCGTCCTCGTCTCCACCCCGGAGTGGGCCGCTGAGCGCGGTCTGCCGGTGCTTGCCGACGTCGTCGATTCCGAGGCAGCCGCAGTTGACTTTGTCCACGGCGACGAGGGTCTGCTGATGGCTCCGGCTTACGCCACCCCGCGCCTGCTGGCCCGCAACGGCTGGACCTTCGACGACTTCGACTTCTTCGAGATCCACGAGGCTTTCGCCGGCACCGTCCTGTCCACTATGAAGGCATGGGAGGACGAGGAGTTCTGCCGTACCAAGCTCGGACTGGAAGGCCCGCTGGGCTCGATTCCGCGCGAGAAGCTCAACGTCAAGGGCTCTTCCCTGGCAGCCGGCCACCCATTCGCCGCTACCGGCGGCCGCATTGTGGCAGCCCTCGCCAAGATGCTGCGCCAGAAGGCAGACGAGACCGGCAAGACCACTCGCGGCCTGATCTCCGTCTGTGCCGCGGGCGGCCAGGGTGTTGTCGCAGTTCTCGAGGCTCGCGTCTAAAAGCGCACCACCGATAAAGACACTTTTACTTTCAAGGAGAATTTTCCATGACCGATAAGTACCAGGAACTCGTCAACGGTGGTCCGCTCACTGGACTGGCTAAAGCAGCTGGCCTGCCACAGCCACCGTTCCTGCGCCGCCACAAGCCGGGCGGTCCGCTGCTGAACAACGACAAGGTGCTCGTCACCGGCGAGGGTGCAGATGCAGACGCAGTTGCAGCTCAGCTGACAGAGTGGGGCCTGCAAGTTCGTCGTGGCAACGCCGCTGACGACAAGATTGGTGCCATTGTCCTCGTCGCCACCGAGGCTAAGCGCCCGTCAGAGCTGCAGGGCCCAGTGCTCGCTGCTGCAAAGCACATGCGCAAGCTGGACAAGGGTGGCCGCATCGTCACCGTCTCCCGCGCCAAGGATGCTCACCACAACGCAACTCCGGCCGAGATTGCTGAGAACGCTGTCGCCGGTGGTATCGAGGGCCTGATTCGCTCCCTCGGCCACGAGGTTCGTGGCGGCTCCACCGCTAACGGCATCCTCGTTGCTCCGGGTGTCTCGGTCACCGCCCCGTCCGTGATTTCCTCCCTGCACTTCTTCCTCTCCGGCCGCTCGGCCTTCATCGACGGCCAGTTCCTCCGCGTCTCCTCCGACGCTGGTGAGATCCCAGCTGACTGGGATAAGCCGCTGGCTGGCAAGGTTGCCGCTGTCACCGGTTCCGCCCGTGGTATCGGTGCCGCTATCGCTCGTCAGCTCAAGGCTGACGGCGCAGAGGTCATCGTCATCGACGTTCCGCAGGCTGGCGAGGCGCTGTCCAAGGTTGCCAACGAGCTCGGTGGCCTGGCTCTGCAGCAGGACATCACTGCCGACGACGCCGGCAACGCCATTGCCGATGCTGCTGTGGCCCGCTACGGCCGCCTGGACATCGTCATCCACAACGCAGGTATCACCCGCGACAAGATGTTCGCCAACATGGACGACGCCAAGTGGGGCTCGGTCATCGCCGTCAACATCGAGGCTCAGCTGAAGATGAACGAGCAGCTGCTGAACCACAAGGCCTTCGAGAAGGCTCCGCGTATTGCCACCATGGCTTCCACCTCCGGTATCGCAGGTAACCGCGGTCAGACCAACTACGCCACCTCCAAGGCCGGTGTTATCGCAATGGTCGAGGCTTACGCTGAGGAGTTCGCTAAGCGCGGCGGCAACATCAACGCTGTTGCTCCGGGCTTCATCGAGACCGACATGACCGCTGCTATTCCGTTCGTCAACCGCCAGGTTGCTCGACGCGTGAACTCGCTGCAGCAGGGCGGCCAGCCGGGCGATGTCGCCCAGGCAATCGCCTTCCTGGTCTCCGACCGCGCGCTCGGTGTCAATGGCCACGTCCTGCGCGTCTGTGGTCAGAACATCGTCGGCGCCTAAGCGAAGCCACGGCTTCCGCATAGGCTCCCGATAAGGAGGAAAGAGGAAAACTTATGGCTAAGACCCTGGACGCCATTCCCAATCTGGTTCCGCTCTACGCCAAGGCAGCTGCTGGTTCGGCAAAGAAGCGCCCGAACTCCACCGAAATCAAGGTCGATGAACTAGTGGTCAAGGGTGTCACTGTCGATGCCGACCGCGACCAGGACTTCCGCGACGTCGTTGGCGCCCCGAAGTCTGAGCAAGCGTTCTTCGGCCACATCCACGCCCTAATCATGCCCATTCAGATGGAGCTGATGGCTGGGGACGATTTCCCGCTGCCGATGATGGGCCTGGTCCACACCGAGAACACCTACCGCGAAATCTCGCCTGTCACACTCGGCGGCAAGGTTGATATCGCGGTGAAGGTTGCCGCATTCCGCGCTCACCGCTCGGGCACTGAGGTTGTTCTGGAGTCGACTGTTGCATCGTCCACATCCGGCGCCACCTTGGTCGAGGAGCAATCGGTGTACCTGGCCAAGGGCGTTCGCCTGAAGGACGCCGAGGGCTTCGAAGAGGTCCAGGCACAGCGTGAGGCCATCAAGTCCGGCGCCGAGACCATCAAGCGTGAGCAGTTTAAGGTCCCCTTCCCCACCGCTCAGTGGAAGCTGGCTGGCAACACCGGCCGCAAGTGGGCCAAGGTTTCCGGTGACTGGAACCCGATTCACATCACCTCTGTCTCCGCGAAGGCTCTGGGCATGCCAGCAGCGATTGCACACGGCATGTACACCGCCTCCCGCGCGCTGGCTGAGGCACAGGTTCTGCCGGGTCAGTCGTACGAGTTCCAGATTTCCTTCGGTGCGCCGGTCGTTCTGCCGACCACCATCAATGTCGCACTCACCCACACCGGTGACGGTGCAGGTGCTGCTCACAACCTGACTGAGGGCAGCTCCAACATCGGCCGCGCAGTCAACATTGTCGCGTGGGATCGCAAGAAGAAGCGTCCGCACTTCACCGGAAGTGTTCGTCCGCTGAAGTAGTTGATGCGAAAGCGCTGTAGAAAACGCCGCGCTTTGGAAAACCAGTCTCCTCATCGACTGGGCCTTTCCAAAGCGCGGCGGTTTTGTTTCCCTGTTGTGCTTTTGCCCGGGGTACGACTGGAGCCCCCTCCGAGAGACACCGCCTCCTCCCTCTCTCCCCCCCCGGCCGGCAACCCCGCCACTTTCCCGCCTTGAAGATCAGCTGCTGGGTTTTTCCGCCGTTAATACAGAGTCGCGGCTTTACTTCGCAATTGCGTGACTAAGCACTTTTCAACCGCATGTAGGCAACGCCTTGTTGACACCCCATTCACTCCTCTATTTTATGTTCAATCCATTGAACATAGGAGGTAATCGAGTGTCTTCATCATCGAAGACGCCGCTGACTTTCACGGAACTCCCACCGGAGGAGTCACCCCGAATCGTGTACTTCTCCAGTGCTTCTGAAAACACTCACCGGTTCGTCCAAAAGCTGGCTCAACCAGCAGCACGCATCCCGTTACATCCGCGAAAAGACGGAATGATTCGCGTTTGCAGCCCATTTGTCCTGATCACACCGACTTATGGTGGCGGATGTCGGCGCCGCGCGGTACCTAAGCAAGTCATCGCTTTTCTCAACGACGAAACCAACAGGAGTTTCATCCGCGGTGTCATCACCTCGGGCAACACAAATTTCGGCACCGACTTTTGCATAGCCGGAGCCATCATTTCTGCAAAATGCCAGGTTCCGGAGCTATACCACTATGAGCTACTGGGGACAGACCACGATGTGGAGAACGTCAAAGAGGGCCTGGAAAAATTCTGGAGGAGCGCTACTTCTTGAACATCTACAGCTATTCAACTACGCCACCGTCTTTTCGAAAGGACCCAGCTGCCCGCCTTCGGCCAATCAACTGGAACCGAGTGCAAGATGACAAAGATCTCGAAGTGTGGAATCGCCTAACAGCAAATTTTTGGCTGCCCGAAAAAGTTCCGCTGTCCAATGACCTTGCAGACTGGCGACGTCTCACCGATCTAGAACGCGAGCTGACCATGAAGGTCTTCACCGGACTGACCATGCTCGACACAGTCCAGGCGTCTGTCGGGGAGATTTCCCAAATTCAAGATGCCCGCACCGAACATGAAGAGGCCGTCTACACGAATATCGCTTTCATGCAAGCAGTGCATGCAAAGTCTTATTCTTCAGTATTTTCTACGCTATCCAATACCCCTGACATCGACGCTGCCTACCAATGGGCAGTCGCCAATGACATCCTGCAGGCTCGGTCAAAAGCTGTGCTCAAACACTATTACGGCGACGTTCCACTCAAGCGAAAGGCGGCAGCAACGCTTCTTTCGTCCTTCTCGCTCTACGCCGGCTTCTACCTCCCGCTGCACTTCGCATCACGTGGCATCCTGACCAATACCGCCGATATGGTGCGCCTGATTCTGCGTGACAAAGCTGTTCACGGCTATTACTCCGGCTACAAATTCCAGCGAGGCGTAGAAACCTACGACACCGCCACGCAAACGCAGATGAAGGCTTTCGTCTTCGAACTTCTCGATGATCTATACCAGCTCGAACTGAGGTACTCCGAAGCCCTATACCAACCACTCGGGCTCTACGACGACGTTGCCAACTTCATTCGATACAACGCCAACAAAGCGCTCATGAACTTGGGATACCCGCAGCGGTTTAACCATGAAGAGACCGCCTTCAAGCCCGAAATTCTCGCCGCCCTCACCCCGGGGTCAGATGAAAACCACGACTTTTTCTCCGGTTCCGGCTCCGCATATGTCATCGGAAAAGCCGAAGACACCGCAGATGAAGACTGGGATTTCTAAATCCACGTCTTTCCCCATACATCCTAAGAAAGGAACATTCGCATGACTGCACAGATTTCTATCCTGGTAGGAAGCTTGCGTCGAGCCTCCTATGCACGAAAGATTGCACTCAAGGCAGCCACGTACTTCCCCGATGACTTCAAAGTCGACATCGTCGAGATTCGTGACCTCCCTCTCTACAACTTCGACTACGACGACCCCGCAGTGTCCGATATTGCGACTCCCGCGGAATACACCAGTTTCCGGGAAACCATTAAAGCCAGCGATGGCATCCTATTTGTCACCCCAGAAAACAACCGCACAATTCCTGCAGCTCTGAAGAATGCCGTTGACATCGGATCTAAGCCCAACGGTGATGTGGCATGGAAGAACCTGCCCGCGGGAATTATCAGCCACTCCGTCGGCCGTATGGGAGGTTATAGCTCTCAGAAGAACTTGCGACTCGCGCTGTCGTACTTCGACATGCCGATGCTCGGTCAGCCAGAGGTCTTCCTGGGACAATCGCCAACACTCATTGACGAACAAGGAGAATTCACGTCGTCAAGCACTGAGGACTTTGTTCGCGACTACATCAACAGATTTGCAGACCTAGTTCGAGAGCAGAGCCCACGCCACTAACTGAAATCCCCTAATCAGCGCAGCGTTACTGGGGATATCGCCGTATGAAGATTCTTCACTGACTAGGATCAAACGCTGCGTTCTCTGCACGGCTAGGCGCTCGTCGTTAGGCTCATTTTCATGACTGTTTCTATCTCGGCCGTGATCGCGCTTAACGACGACCCCCGCGCCGCTGCGCGGTTTTACGCCGAAGGTTTTCACTCCAACATCAAGCCCAACTCCACCACGCTCACCATCGGCGGGATGGACTTCGAACTCATTGAGAACGGGAACCGCCGATTAACCCCCGCTGTGTCTTTTATGGTGCGATTTGCCCCTGGTCAGGAAAACCAGCTACGCAGACTGTGGGAGCATCTGATGGCGGGTGATGAAACCATCAACGGTGGTGCTACGCTCATGCCCCTGACCAGCTACGATTTCTCGCCGCTCTTTGGCTGGTTGGTCGACGGCAATGGGGTCAACTGGCAACTGATGATTGATTCCTTAACCAGCGGGGCTGCAAGCACGGATGCTGCCGCAAAGACAGCGAATCCCGCCGTTATTCCCTACTTCATGTGGACAGGCGACGAACCACAGGCTGCCGCCGCCACCGAGGTATACAACCGGCTTTTCGGGTCAGGGAATTTCATGACGCTCGACTCGCCGGGCATGCACAATTTCACCTTCGGCGACGGTGTGGCGATGCGCCTCTCCAGCGATTCTGCCGAGGAGGTCGAAAGCGCCTGCCAAGCGCTTGGCCTAACAGGCGCTGAGGTTGCCGAGGGCACGGAAGCCGTCGTCAAGCCTGACCGATTCGGCGTGTACTGGACGCTCTAGCGTTACTTACGGGTCAACGCGATTGTCGCGCCGACGACGACGGCTAACAGAACTGCACCAATAGAGAACCACATCATGTTGGAAGAGCCGTCATCCTCATTTTCTTCGGGGGCCTTCGGATCCTGCTGGCTGCTGGTCGGGGTTTCGCTACTTGGCGACTTGTGCGCGACCTGTTCAAAAGCTGGGCCCGGGATCTTCTCGCCGACCAACTCCGTGGTCAGCTGGTAAGTCACCGGGACGTTTTGAACATCCGCGACATCGTGGGATTTACCGGCGCCCCAACTGTTGTTGAAGAAGACAACGATGTACTGGTCACCATCCAGCCACGCTCTTTCAGCCTCGTAATCACCCGACTTTTCACTATCTTCGCCGATTCGATTGCGGTAGTTAATCCGGGCCGAGTTACCAAATGTTGTCTCTTCGCCGATCTGGTGTTCATTTACCGGACGGTTTTCCTCGCTACCGGCGAGCTGGCGTGCCGAATTCAGCGTCTTGATATCCAGGCCGGAGATCTGTGCAAGCTTGTCCGCTTCTGGGGCGTCAATGAGTTTGACGGCGCCGCGGAGCTGCTGCCCATACTCGGACTTGATCTTGTACACGTGCGTCTCACCAGGAACAATGTCGGCCGTGACGCTGCTGATGTTGTCGGCAGTAAGTTCCGTGGCGTCATCGAACCACGAACCTGGGGTGACCTTCTTAGCCTGATCTGCTTCCGGTGTCGCGGGCGGAGGGTTCAAGCTCTCCTTGTCGGACGGGAACGCCTCCGGCACATCAGTCAGGTTTTCGTTGGCGAAACGCTTGATGGTTACTTCTGCAGGAATGTCCTGACCTTCGAAGGGGCCTCCTTTTCGGGCCACGGAGAACACCATGTTGCCCGACTTACAGTCCCCCTCCGCTCCTCCGGGCTGCTTGGTTGTTATCGATGCGAAAAAGGGGCCATTGGAGTCGATGATGCCATTGCCGAAATCATTGGCAAGGAAGCAACTGCTGTCGTCCAAATGCATAGTGAGCGCGAAGTTGCGGACATCTAGGTCCATCAAAGTCGCGCCTGACGACGCTCCCGGCACCGTGGCCGCACTAATTGCAAGCCGCTCTCCCTCAGCGACCGGGACGGAGAAGTACTCAGCACCGTCGCCTTCCTGATTACTGATGCTGCGCTCGGACTCAGGAGTCTTTTCCCGCAGCTTGGTCGAGAACGTTTCCACGTCGGCAGGAACCTGGGTAGCGCTCGTAGGAGCGTCGCCGCCCTGTATCTCTTGCGCGCTGGACTGCGCGGTGCGTGCGGTGCGGGTCGCCAGCGTCTTCATGGACTCAGCCAGCGAATCGGAGTCCTGGGCATCTAGGTACTCGCCGCCTGTGGCCTCAGCAATGCACTCCAGTTCAGCACGTGCGCCCGCATCAACGAGGAAACCAACTGTGTTGATGACCAGATCAACGCCCTGCTGCTTGAGTTCTTTTGCTACCTCGCACACCGGTGGCGGAGCACAGGTGTCCTCACCATCGGAGACCAACACAATCGAACGTTGCCCTTCTTTCGGCAACTCATCGGCCGCCTGACGCAGCGCAGGCCCCATCGGAGTGTGGCCGGAGGCTTGGATCTTTCCTACTTCAGCAGGAATCTTCGCCGAGTTGCCAGCCTGCACGGGCAGCAGCGTGGTGATGTCCTGACAGCCAGCTTCCCGCTCCTCCGGCGAATTGCCGACTTCCGTGCCGTAGACCATGAACCCAATTTCGGAGTCCTCTGACACAGATCCTGCGAACTTACTCGTCGCGTCCTTCGCTGCCTCCATTCGGGTTTGGCCACCCGCGTCGTCGGCAAGCATTGACCCTGAAGCATCCAGGATCACCATGGTTGGCGAGATAGTACTCGCAGCCTCTTGCGCCTGTGCACGCCCTGCTGTGATTCCCGCAAAAGAGCCTGCGAGCACCAGCAGCATGGAGATGGTGAGCACGACCGCCGAGAGTTGTTTTGTTCTGATCATGTGGTCGGTTCCTTTTCTTCAAGCGTAAAAAAGAACGTTACCCGACAAAAGTGTGTCTGATTCTCAAGATAATGACTGGGCAGACACCAAAAAATTACGGGCTGCAAATGTGAAACTGTGCGAGTTTATGACACTCTCAGACCATTTTTCGGGCCATTTCTGACATAAACGCAGTCAGTAACTCGGATCGACCCGCCGTCGCTGACATAAACGCGGTCAGTAACTCGCATTGAGGTAAGTATCGAAGGCGCCCACCCGCTGTCGCGCCGGTCAACACGCCGGTCGACACGCCGAGCGGACACACTTTTCGCCTATTAACCAGCTCCCCTTAGCGGGACTCCAACCACGCCAAAATGTCGGCGTAGACCTCTTCTTTATTCAACTCGTTGAGAATTTCATGGCGACCATCCGGGTAGACCTTAAAGCGCACGTCCTTCTTCCCCGCGTTCAGGTATTTACCCACGACCTCAGTCACACAGCCAGCGCCACCCGCCGGATCAACGGCACCGGAAACCACGAAAAGTGGCAGATCATCAGGCGCTTTCTCATAGGCTTCAGACGAATTCGCGTAGTGCGTGCCGACGAGAAGGTCGCGGAAAAAGGCATTGGTGGGAACGAAACCACACTTGTCGTCCGCAATATAAGCATCGACAATCTTGTGGTCGCGGGTGAGCCAATCAAACTTAGTGCGGCGCTCAAAGCCCTTGTTGTAATCAGCAAAGGTGAGGGTGTTGAGAAGCTTGCCCGGCGCGGTAGGACGAATCTTAGCCAGCAGGTTTGCAACCTTCATTCCCACATCGCCCTTAGCTCCTGGCCACGACACGGTGCCCATGATAATGACGCCGGTAAGCCCCTCGCCGTACTTGGCGATGTAGTTACGAGTCAGAAGCGACCCCATAGAGTGGCCGAGAATATAGTGCTTGCTGCCTGGGAATTCTGCATCAACGTACTGGCGCACTGCGTGGAGGTCTTCGAGAATGAGATTCCAGCCACCGTAGTCAGCGAAGTAGCCCGGGATGCCAGCATCCGTCTTGGTCATACCGTGGCCGCGATGGTCGTGCGCGACGACGGCATAGCCCTGGGATACGAGGTACTCGGCGAATTTAGCGTAGCGGTTGGCGTACTCGACCATGCCGTGGACAATCTGCACCACTCCCTTAGGAGTAATGGGCGCGCCCTTGTCATTTTCTGGGACCCAGCGCAGCACATTCAATGTGGCACCTGGGCGAGAAAGCGAAGTCCTAACAGCCGATGTCACGTCGGGCACCTTTCGCGTAGAGGTTTCGATACTTATCGCTCATCGTACCGAGGAACTTGGCTGCTCACTGGTGGTTTCGCCAACAAACGAAGAAAAACTCTGCCACCAACGTGACAGAGTTTTCCAAAGGTACTTACGTTTGCGCGTTTCCCGTTTCGCGATTCGCGCGTGACGCACGTGGAGCTACAGAATCTCGCCCGGCTTGTAAGCCGCGGCCTCTGGGTACTTGTCCACGACAGCCTGCACACGTGCAACTACACGGTCAACCTGCGATTCTGCGGCACCGATGAACGCGTGACGGTCTGCCAGAGCGTCGGCAAGCCCTGCGGCATCCAGCGGGAAACGCTCATCTGCAGCGAGACGTTCAGTGAGATTCTGCTCGGCGCCCTTTTCGCGCATATCCAATGCGGTGGCGACGGCGTGCTCCTTGATAATCTCGTGGGCTTCCTCGCGGCCCATACCAGCGCGGACAGCTGCCATGAGGATCTTGGTGGAGGCGAGGAACGGCAGGTAGCGCTCCAGCTCACGGTCGATCATGGCCGGGAATGCACCGAACTCGGACAGGACGGTGAGGAAGGTTTCGAACATGCCGTCCATGGCGAAGAAGGCATCCGGCAGCGCAACGCGGCGGACCACGGAGCAGGAAACGTCGCCTTCGTTCCACTGAGTACCGGCGTATTCGGAGAGCATGGTCATGTAGCCGCGCAGAATGACCTGGAAACCGTGGACGCGCTCACAGGAGCGGGCGTTCATCTTGTGCGGCATGGCGGATGAGCCGACCTGGCCTTCCTTGAAGCCCTCGGTGACGGTCTCATTACCGGCCATCAGGCGGATGGTGGTGGCCAGCGATGCCGGCCCTGCGCCGAGCTCGACCAGCGCGGACAGAGCGTCGAAGTCGAGGGTGCGCGGGTAAACCTGACCGACGGAGTCAAAGACGCGGTCGAAGCCGAGACCTTCAGCGATTTCGTTTTCCAGGGAGGCCAGTGCGGACTCGTCACCGTCAAGCAGATCCAGCATGTCCTGGGCGGTGCCCATCGGGCCCTTGATGCCGCGCAGCGGGTAGCGGGAGATCAGGTCTTCTACGCGCTCGATACCCAGCAGCATCTCGTCCGCAGCGGAGGCGAAGCGCTTGCCCAGAGTCGTTGCCTGCGCGGCGACGTTGTGGGAACGACCCGCCATGACCAGCGACTGGTACTCGGAGGCCTTCTCAGCAGTGCGGGCGGCAACGGCAACGGCCTTGTCACGCACGACCTTCAGCGACTGCAGAACCTGCAGCTGCTCGACGTTTTCGGTCAGGTCTCGTGAGGTCATTCCCTTGTGAATGTGCTCGGTGCCAGCCAGTTCACAGAACTCTTCAATGCGGGCCTTCACATCGTGGCGAGTAATACGCTCACGGGCGGCAATGGAGTCGAGGTCAACTTGGTCGATGACCTTCTCATACGCCTCGATAGTGCCCTCCGGAACCTCAATTCCGCGGGCGACCTGGGCCTTCAAAACTGCAATCCAGAGCTTGCGCTCGAGGATGATCTTGTACTCAGGGCTCCACAACTCCGCCAGAGTCGCAGAGGCGTATCGGTTAGCAAGGACGTTTGCAATCTTCTTTTTCTCAGCCACGCCCTCAAGTATTCCATGACCACGGCATCCGCGGTTATCTAGGCCATGGATGACCACGCATTTCTTCCACGCCTTCGTTGAATTTGCGCATCAATCGCACGAACTCCACGAGCTCCGAGTCCTCCCAGTCATGCGTAATGTCATCGACGGTTTTCTTACGCGCCTCGATTTCCCGGTGCAGCAGCTCTAGCCCCTTGTCGGTCGCGCTATGCACCTTCGCGCTTGACGACGGCGCGGGTCTCTTCGCGATATACCCCTGCCGCATGGCGGCGGCCAGCTGGCGGTGCACCGTAGAAATGTCCAGCCCCAGCGCATCGGAAAGCTCGGCGACCGTCATATCCGGCTGCGCTTCCAGTCGTGCCAGTAGTGCTGCGGCGGAGCGATCCAACAGGATGTCCTTGCGATGTGGTCGGTAGCCGCTGGAGCTCACCCGGGATAGCAGCATGTTCTCGTAAACGAGCGCGGCTAGGTCGTCGTTTCGCACGATGGCAGTCAATCCTCTTGTCGCCTATATGTCGGCCCTTTAATGGGCCTGCGAGATGTATCTGTTTGCTGAACAGCTCCTATTCTAGCGCGCCGCGGATGGGGTTAAGGCCGAAAAAGCGCGTTTGCATCATACAAACCAATTGTTATAATTCGACCCCTAACTGCATTTTTGCACGATACAAATGCCGGGAAGCAGTTTTACCACAGCACTAATTCCACGATCGTTTTCAAACGAGAAAAGAGACCGTATTTTCAGCATGACAACGCATACGACCACGCAGAACAGGCGCAGACAGAACGAGCAGGACGAGCAGCACGGGCAAGACAAGCTCTTCTCCCCCGCGTTCATCATCAGCTGGCTGATTAACTTCAGCATGTACCTGGTGTTCTACCTTTCAATCACAGTCATGGCGCTCTACGCCGTCCAGCGCTTCTCCGCCTCAGATGCCGCCGGCGGCTTCGCTGCCAGTTCTTTCGTGGTCGGCGCCACCATCGCGCGTCTCTTTTCCGGCTACTTGGTGGACACCTTCGGTGGTCGCAGAATCATGCTTGGCTCGCTCGCTGTCATCGTGGCAGCCTGTGCCGCCTACATTTGGGCCGCATCCCTGCCGGTCCTGATTGCAATCCGCATCATCCACGGCCTGACCTACGCATTAGCTTCCACCGCCGTGATGGCCGCCGCCCAGACCGCTATTCCGGCTTCGCGCCGCGCAGAGGGAACTGGCTACATCTCGCTCGGCACCACCCTGGCCACCGCGATTGGCCCAGCTCTCGGCCTAGCCCTTATTGGCTCGGTCGGCTACAGCGTCCTCTTTGCCACAGCTCTCGGCCTGTCCATTGTCGGACTGGTGCTAGCACTCGTTCTGCCACAACACAACGGGCACACCACTGCGGAAACCAAGGCCGAGGCCACCGAGGATTCGTCGGCAAGCGAGACGAAGCGCACATTTTCCTTCGATGACATCATGACGCCGAGAGTGGTGCCGATCGGCCTGTTCATGCTGCTCATCGGCCTGGCGTATGCGGGCGTGATTACGTTTTTGAACCGATACTCTCAGCTGAGCGGCCTGGCTAGGGGCGCCAGCTTCTTCTTCATCGCCTATGCGGTGGCGATGATGGCAGCACGCTTCTCGCTGGGACGCCTACAGGATCACCGCGGCGACAACCCGGTAATTGCCATCGGCCTGGTGTGCTTCACCATCTCACTGCTTGTTCTGGCGTTCGCAACCGCTGACTGGCACGTCATCGCCGCTGGCGCGCTCTGCGGCCTGGGCTACGGCACGCTGATGCCGGCGTGCCAGACCATCTCCGTGCACCTGGCGCCGGCGCACAAGTTGGGCACGGGTATCTCGACGCTGCTCTTGCTCGTCGACGCAGGCATCGGCCTCGGCCCAATCGTGTTGGGCTCGGTAGCTGCCACGATTGGCTTCGACAAGATGTACGCAGGCCTGGCGGTTGTAGTGGTTCTCGCGGCCGTTTTCTACTGGTTCGTACATGGCCGCAAACCTGTTGCGCAGCGCCATCACGTAAATATTCAGAACTAATTGGTGTGCAGCCACTATTAATTGGTGTGCAGTCACTTTTCACAGGTGAATATCGGACAAGGAACACCGATAGCGGTTATGTGCGGTGAGTCACCTATACTTTCCCCCATGACTGAATCATCCACACCACAGAGCATGATTTCGATTGCTGAGGTGAACAAGCACTACGGCGATTACCACGCTTTGCGCGACATCAACCTGGAAATCCCAGCTGGTCAGGTCGTAGTTATCCTCGGCCCCTCCGGCTCTGGTAAATCCACACTGTGTCGAACCATCAACCGCCTGGAAACCATCGACAGCGGCGAAATTCGCATCAACGGCAAGCTTCTCCCAGAAGAAGGCAAGGAACTCACCCGTCTGCGGGCTGAGGTTGGCATGGTTTTCCAGCAGTTCAACCTCTTCAGCCACATGACCATTCGGGACAACGTCACGCTGGCCCCGCTGAAGGTCCGCAAGATCTCCAAAGCCGAGGCCCGCGAGCGTGCGAACAAGCTGCTCGCCCGTGTCGGCATTGCGGAACAGGCCGACAAGTACCCGGCACAGCTCTCCGGCGGCCAGCAGCAGCGCGTCGCCATCGCCCGCGCCCTGGCCATGGACCCGAAGGTCATGCTTTTCGACGAGCCCACCTCCGCGCTCGACCCAGAAATGATTAACGAGGTCCTCGATGTCATGACCGACCTGGCCAAGGGCGGCATGACCATGGTCTGCGTCACCCACGAGATGAGTTTCGCCCGCCGCGTGGCCGACCGCATCCTGTTCATGGCCGAGGGGTCCATTGTCGAAGACACCGACCCGGAGACCTTCTTCACCAACCCGCAGAGCGATCGCGCCAAGGACTTCTTGGCCAAGATCGTCGGGCACTAGGCGAGGCTGGTAACCATGAAGTTTTCACTATTACGAGGAGGCCAGGGACACAGTCGCAACCGGGGCCGCCGAGGTGTCGTCGGCAAGCGAGTTGCGGCGGCTGTCGTAGCTGTTGCCACGACAATGAGCCTCGCAGCCTGCGGTAGCGGCGGACCCCGAAACCTGCTGGCCGATATCGAGGCCGGACACGTGACGTTGGGCACGAAGTTTGACCAGCCGGGTCTCGGTGAGCGCACCCCGGATCGCGAGTTCGCGGGCGTCGATACTGATGTCTCCCGCTACGTCATTGAGTACATCGCCAACAAGAACGGTTGGGACGTGCCCGAGATGGAGTGGCGCGAGACCCCGTCCGCTCAGCGCGAGACACTGATTAACAACGGCGAGGTCAACATGATCGCCGCCACCTACTCCATCAACGCTGGCCGCCTGGCGGCGGTTGACTTCGCCGGCCCGTACCTGGTCACGCACCAGGCACTGTTGGTACGCGGTTCCGAGGGCATCCAGGGGCTTGACGACGTCGCCCCGGGCACTCGCCTGTGCTCTGTTTCCGGTTCCACCCCAGCGCAGAAGGTCAAGGACGCTCTGCCGGAGGTGCAGCTGCAGGAGTTCGATACTTACGCCGCATGCGCCGAAGGTGTGAAGCAGGGCGTGGTCGATGCTGTGACCACCGATGCGACTATTCTCGCGGGCTTCGCCCAGCGCTACAAGAAACGCTTCGGCGATGACTTCCGCGTGGTTGAGCTGCGTAACCCGGATGGTTCCTACTGGACCAACGAGTACTACGGCATCGGCCTGCCCAAGGGCGATGATGCTAGCCGTGAGGCCATCAACGAGGCGCTGGAATCGCTGTACGACACCGGTGAACTGCAGAAGATCCTGAAGAAGCACTTGGGCGACAAGTTCGAGCTCGACGACAAGCCGGCAATCGGCGATTTGTCGTTCGTAGAGAAGAAGTAGGAAGGGGTGCGAGCAAACAATGAATCCAGAACTATGGAGTGAAATGGGGCCGGAACTACTTCCGGCTTTCTGGGTGACCATCAAACTGACGATTGCCTCGGCAATTGGTTCCCTGATCTTTGGCACGCTCCTCACCGCTATGCGTGTGAGCCCCGTGGGAATCCTGCGTACCCTGTCGACCTGGTACATCAACATCGTCCGCAATACGCCGCTGACGTTGATTGTGCTGCTGGCCTCGATGGGCCTCTACTACAACTTGGGCCTGCTGCTGGCTGCGGAGAATGACTCCTTTATTGTCAAGCAGAACTTCCGCCTCGCGGTGCTGGCGTTTGTTGCCTACACCTCGTGCTTCGTCGCGGAGTCCCTGCGCGCCGGTATTAATACCGTTCCGTTCGGGCAGGCAGAAGCCGCCCGCTCCCTGGGGCTAAGCTTCGGCCAGAGCTTCCGCTACATCATCTTCCCGCAGGCATTCCGTGGCGCTATCGTGCCGCTTGGCAACACCCTGATTGCGCTGACGAAGAACACCACGATCGCCTCAGTAATCGGTGTGGCTGAAGCGTCGCTGCTGATGAAGACCATGACCGAAAACTACGCCAGCGATATCCTGATTATCTTCGGCATCATCGCTGTCGGCTTTATTATTCTGACTCTGCCGACCGGTCTGTTCTTCGGCTGGGCTGGCAAGCGATGGGCGGTGAAGCGCTAATGGCTACTCGCGCAACAGTTCTTTATGACGCGCCGGGCCCCAAGGCTCAGCGCTTCAACCGAATTCTCACCTGGATCGTGGCCGCCATCGCGGTTGCGCTCCTGGCGTGGATGGGAATAACCCTGGCCAACAAGGGCCAGTTCGAGGCCAATAAGTGGTCGTTCTTCCTCGAATCCACAACCTGGACCACATACATTCTGCCCGGTCTGGTCAGCACCATTATCGCGGCTGTCGTCTCTATTGTGTTGGCACTGGTTGTTGGCGCTCTCCTGGGCGTCGGCAGGCTGAGCCCGGTCGCGCCGGTGCGCTGGCTGTGCTCGGTGATTGTCGAGTTCTTCCGCGCCATCCCGGTGCTGGTGCTCATGCTGTTTGCCTACTCGGTGTTCGCCATCTGGCAGCTGTTCCCGTCAAGCTACCTCGGCTTTGCGGCTGTTGTGTTCGGTTTGACCATGTACAACGGATCTGTGATTGGCGAGACACTGCGCTCCGGCATCGAGTCGCTGCCAAAGGGCCAGCGAGAAGCCGCGATTGCGCTGGGTCTTTCTCACCGCCAGACGATGGTCACCATTTTGCTGCCGCAGGCAGTCGCCGCCATGTTGCCGGCGATTATCTCGCAGATGGTCATTGCACTGAAGGACTCCGCACTGGGCTACATGATTGGCTACGTCGAGGTTGTCCGCTCTGGTCGCCAGCTTGGCGAGTACTACGGCGCCATGATCCCAGCGCTGGTCGTCGTGGCGATCATTCTGATTGCTATCAACTTCGGTCTGGCCAACCTTGCCGAACGCATCGAAAGCCAGCTCCGCGCCGGCCGCGCTCGACGCAATATTATTGCAAAGGTCCCGCAACAGCCCGACGTCGGTGTCACCACCAAGGACCAGGCCAACGTGGATTGGCACGACGAGGACTACAAGGACCTCCGAGGCACCCACGAGTAAAGCTGATCACGGCTTTACGCCGCATTCGCTTTACGACGAATACAGCGACGCCGCCCACGGAAACTACTTTTGGTTTCCGCCGGGCGGCGTTTTCTTCGTTGGCGTTGCTTCGCTCCTATCGATGAGCTACTCACTGATGGACAGGCTCCGGTGCATCGATAGGTGAATAGCGTGGCCACAAGTGCCGGGCACTACTGCGACCGCGCTCTCCTACGGCTCAGACTTGGTCCCCGACTCCTCTGGCCCCTCCGATTCCGACTTTTCGCCAGACTCAAACTCACCTTCAACGACCACATCGGACTGAATAACCAAACGTCCGTCTTCATCGTGGGTGTATTCAAAGCGCGGGAGTTCGTTGCCCTCTTCGTCGTAGCCCGGCGCGGGCGCTGCTTCGTGCTTCTCCAGCTTCTCCGGAGTGTCGGTCTTGCTCCACTGTCGCGTGACCGGCTTGCGCACGGCCATATGGTCATCGCTCATGCCCTTGACCAGGGAGTACATCATGATGAAGTGGAGGAAGAAGAACGGCACACCAATGACAATCACCGCGGATTGCAGCGCTTCCAGTGCAGTTTCACCAGAAATCAGCAGCAGAGAAGCTGCCACAGCACCGATCATGATGCCCCACAGGACTCGGTAGAAGGTCGGAGCCTTGTTTTCCTCACCGGTGGACATCATGTCCATGACCATCGAAGCCGAGTCGATAGAGGTGACGAAGAAAATCATGATTACAAAGAGCGCAAACACGCTGACAAGCGTTGTCAGCGGGTACTGCTCCAACAGAATAAAGAGTGCCGGTGAGGGGTCTCCGCCTTCGACAACTGGTTCAGTCAGAATTCCTGGCTGCTCGTTTTCCAGCTCAAAACCTGCACGCCCGAAGATGGAGAACCACAGAATCGACACGATTGTCGGCAGTGCAATCACACCGGCAATGAACTGGCGGACTGTACGTCCACGGGAAATACGCGCGATGAACATGCCCACAAATGGCGACCAGCAGATTGTCCAGGCCCAGTAGAAGACCGTCCAGGCACCCTGCTTCCAATTCGGGTTGACGTCGTAGGAGTCAGTCCAGAACATGACGCGCGGCAGCGCATCCAAGTAGACACCCGCCGTATCGACGGTCTGGCGCAGCAGCGTCAAAGTCGGGCCCATTAGCAGCACGAAGACCATCAATCCCATGGCGGCCCAAATATTGGCATTGGACAACACCTTAATGCCCTTGTCCAGCCCGCGAGCCACGGAAATCGAGGCAATCACAATAATGATGGCAATCAGAATGAGCTGCACCATCGAGTTTTCCGGGGTACCGATTACACGAGCAGCACCGGAGTTAATCTGCAGCGCACCCATGCCCACCGATACCGCGATACCGACAACCGTACCGATGATGGCGACGGCGTCGATAAGCTTGCCCGGCCATGAGTAAATGCGGGCACCGAGCAGCGGCGCGAAGATG
The DNA here is from genome assembly GCF_001838325.1 of Corynebacterium sp. HMSC074C05. Lineage (NCBI taxonomy): Bacteria > Bacillati > Actinomycetota > Actinomycetes > Mycobacteriales > Corynebacteriaceae > Corynebacterium > Corynebacterium sp. HMSC074C05. The sequence continues at coordinate 6,992 of NZ_KV836290.1, read as the reverse complement.
GAGGAGACGCGCGGCGGCAGGTGACGCTTGTAAATGAAGTACCCCAGCGCGAGCCCCGGCAGCGCCATGATGACCCACATGTGAATACCCAGGTGGTAAATGGTAAATGCCATCGCAGTGTTTTGAGCTTCGCGGGTCATCGGATCTTGACCGAACGGCGGGTTGTAGGCGTGATTAAGCGGTTCGGCCACACCCCAGAACATCAGCATGGAGCCAGTACCACCAGCGAAGAGCATGCCGAACCACTCGGCGATGGTGTATTCGGGCTCTTCGTCGTCATCGCCAAGCTGAATGCGTCCGTAGCGGGACACGAACAGGCCAATGAGGAAGATAAAGCTTACCGAGACACCACCGATGAACAGCCAGCCCAGGTTAGATGTAACCCATTCGGAAGCAGCCGAGTAGGCATCCCGAGCGGTATCCCCCAGCACAACGGTCACTGCCACAAAGAGGACAATGAAACCCATCGCTGTCGTGAAGATCAACGGATCGGTCGGCAGGTTCTTGAGAAAACCACCCGACTTCTTTTCTTGCGTGTTTACTTGTGGCGTTTGTGTAGATCCCATTGTCGGGGTCAGCGCCTTTCACTTCTAGATTGTCTGTCTTTAAAAGACAGCTCGGAAGACACATTCCTCCCAAGTCAGTTATCTACGTTACAAAAAGAAACCCAGCCATTCTCAATATCCAAGCCTTTGTGCTGTAATTGAGACTTTTTCCTTCGAGTTCACGCTGGTTTAACTGAACGTCAAAGTGGAAAACCTATCGTTCGACTCCATGCAGCTTTCCCGTCGCAGCGCTCTACGTTTAGGCGCATCCACCGCACTTGCTACTTCAGTCACGCTCGCTCATGCCTCTGGAGCTGCCGCTTCAGTTACACCGGGTTCACCGTCACTGGCCTCCCCAGGGTTATTGCGTTCTCGGCCACAGCTCACCCACGGCGTTGCAAGTGGCGATATCCGCGGCGACGGTGCATTAATTTGGGCTCGCTCCGACCGTCCCGCCCGCATGGTGGTTGAAACTGCTGCAACTGAGAGCTTCCAGAATGCCAAGGTATTCCGCAGCAACTCTCTGTTAACTCCGGACACCGACGGCACCGGACGTCTACGTGTCGTCGGTCTCGAGCCGGGACAGGAAATCTTTTACCGCGTCACGCTCGAAGAGGCAGATACTGGAATCTGCTCTGATCCCGTTATCGGCACCTTCCGTACTACCCCCAACCGCGCATCCAACATCCGCCTGCACTGGTCCGGCGATGTCGCAGGACAGGGTTGGGGAATTAACGACGAGATCGGTGGCTACACCGGCTTTTCCACCATGCTGGAGCGCAATCCAGACCTATTCATTCACTCAGGCGACACCTGCTACGCCGACGGTCCGCTGGAGGAATCCGTCACGCTTTCCGACGGCACTGTGTGGCGCAACCATGTCACGACAGCCAAATCCAAAGTTGCTGAAACCCTCGAGGATTATCGCGGCCAGTACTCCTACAACCTCATGGACAAGAACTACTTGGCCTTCAATGCGCAGGTTCCGCAGCTGGTCCAGTGGGATGACCACGAAACAGTCAACAACTGGTACCCCAACGAAGTCCTAGACGATGATCGCTATACCGAACGCGATGTCAACACTCTGGCCAAGCGCGCCTACCAAGCATTCCATGAGTGGCAGCCAATTGATCAGCAAATGGCTGTAGATGGGCGCGTCTACCGAAAGGTTTCCTATGGACCATTACTAGACATCTTCATTCTGGATATGCGCAGCTACAAGGGAGAAAACACTTCCAACAATCCGCGCTCGACAACCGAAGAACCAATCCTTGGCGAAAAGCAGACCACCTGGTTAATCGACTCCCTCAAGGACTCCCGCGCGACGTGGAAGATTGTTGCTAATGACCTACCGCTTGGAATCATCGTCCCCGACGGCGACGATGGTGACCAAGAAAGCGTATCCAATGGTGCCTCCGGTGCGCCTGCAGGACGTGAACGTGAAATCGCCCGCCTGCTCAGTGCCATTAAAGATGTTTCAAATGTCGTCTGGCTCACCGCCGATGTGCATTACACCGCAGCTCACCACTACAGCCCGGAGCGCGCACAATTCACCGACTTCGCACCCTTCTGGGAATTCGTCTCCGGTCCGCTCCATGCAGGCGCTTTCGGCCCCAACGAAATGGATTCGACCTTCGGGCCGAAGGTGGAATACGTCCACGCACCGGGTAAAGACAATGCCAACGCCGACCCCACACAGGATTTCCAGCACTTCGGCGAAGTCGACATCGACGGCGACTCACGCGAGATGACTGTCCGTCTGCTCACCACCCGCGGCACCGAATTGTGGTCGACAACGCTGAAGCCGCAGGCGTAGGCAAGCTGTTCAACAGAGCGTGGCGGCAGGTACTAATTAGTGCGTTCCGCCACGCTTCACGACGGTCTCCTGCCCCGCCGCCTGCCAGGCCACAATGCCCCCGTCCAGGTTGATGAGCTCCGGCGTGACACCATCAGCCTCGGTATCGCTGGCCAGCAGCTCAATCGCCTGTTGCGAGCGGGCCCCCGAGTGGCAGTGAATGAGAACTCCCTCTGCCCCAGTTGCGACACCGTCAGCCTGCGCAAGTGCCTCATTCACAGCAGCCCACCCACGGCTGCGAATATCGCCGAGTGGCACAAGCACCGATCCGGCAATGGCAGCCTCCGCGTGCTCATCGGGTTCACGTACATCGATGAGAGGCACTCCCCTGGCAAGAAGCTCGTGCGCCATGTTGGGACCGATGCTGCGCACGCTCTGCGCCGGGTCCTCTTCATCCTCGGACCACGATGCTGCGCATACTTGCGCAATTTCGGTCAGGTCGGAAACGGGTTCGCGCTCCGGGTCGGCTGCAAAGGACAGTGTGCGGGTGGTTGCCTCCAGAGCGTCGATAAGCACGAGCTTGCCAACGCCGACCTTGCCGACACCGGTGAGCACCTTGATTGCTTCGACGACCATCATGGAACCAATCTGACCGACCATTGCGCCGAGGACCCCACCTGCGGCGCACGACGGCACGGAGCCGGGGTCGGGGATGTCGGGGTAGAGATCGCGAAGCATGGGTCCGTGGCCTGGCCAGAAGACGGACAGCTGCCCTGCGAACTGCAGGATTGTGGCCCAGACCAGCGGGGTTCCGGTCAGCTCCGCAGCATCGGAAGACAGATAGCGGGTGGCGAAATTGTCCGCGCCGTCGAGCACTACATCGTGAGTGGCAAAGAGCTTCTCGGCATTGTCGACGCTCAACCTGTCGACAATTGCGGTCACCGATGCCTCGGAGTCGAGGCGCCGCACGGCATCGGCGGCGGATTCGGCCTTCGGGCGACCAATGTCAGACTCGCGGTGAATAACCTGGCGCTGCAGATTGGACTCGTCGACCACGTCATCGTCAATGATGGTGATGTGTCCGACCCCTGCACCTGCCAGGTACAACAGCGCAGGCGATCCCAAGCCACCAGCTCCGATGACGAGGACGCGGGAGGCTCGCAAGATCCGCTGCCCCTCAGCGCCAAAGCCCGGCAATGTTAGATGCCGCGCGTACCGGCGAAGGTCGCGATCCGATAGATTGACACCCTGCTCAGCCATTACAGGGAATCCTGCTCGCGTGCGCCGCTGACACGCTCGGTGATGATTCCCTCAAACGACGAGCTCGCCTGAGCCAGTCGGCGGCGTGGAATGCGACCGGACTCGCGAGCAGTCAGACCCGCTTCAACGCCGAAGCGCATCGCCGTGGCCATGCCCACCGGATCATGCGCACGCGTCACGGCGGATGCCAGCAGCACCGCATCGCAGCCCAGCTCCATTGCCTGCGCTGCCTCGGAGGCGGTGCCGATGCCCGCGTCCAGAATGATGGGCACATTCGCGCGGTCAACAATCAGCTCGATGTTGTGTGGGTTGAGAATTCCCAGGCCAGTGCCAATCGGAGAGCCCGCCGGCATGACCGCCGCACAGCCCAGATCCTCCAGGCGCTTGGCCAGCGCCGGATCGTCATTGGTGTAAGCGAAAACCACGAAGTCGTCAGCCACCAGCTGCTCCGCAGCGGCGACCAGCTCGACCGGGTCCGGCAGCAGAGTGTCCTCGTCGGCGATGACCTCGAGCTTCAGCAGGTTGGTCTCCAGCGCCTCGCGGGCCAACTGCGCAGTCAACACCGCGTCACGAGCGGTATAGCACCCCGCGGTATTCGGCAGCGCCGCGATATTGTTGCGCTGCAAAATCTCAAAAACGCTCTGCTTCGTGCCGGGCGTAAAGCGGCGCATCGCCACCGTAGTCAGCTCGGTGCCCGAAGCCACCAGTGCGCGCTCCAGCGTATCCATACTGGTCGCACCGCCAGTTCCCATAATCAGACGGGAGTTCAATTCCAACCCGCCAATGCGCAGCGGTTCCCGTGTAAGTTCGCGCGTCAGTTCGCTCGCCGCCCCGGTTTCGTTTTCCTGTGCGGACACATTTGCTTGTGCGGACTTCTCAGTCATCTCTAGCCTCCCTGAACTGCTGTCACGATGTCGATTGCACCTGCCACGGGCGTGGTCGCCCACTTGGCACGCGGAATCACCGCACCATCCACGGCTACTGCAATCCCCAGGCGGGTACCGTCCGCGGCAGTGCCGTCGTCGTTAAGCACGTGCCCCGTGTGCTTTGCGACAAGATCTGCGACCATCTCCCCCGCAGCCGGTGTGTAGCCTTCGCCATTGAGTGTTGTAGCGGACATAAGCGAGCCTCCTCTAGTCGCTGAAGCGGAATGGATTGACGGCGGAAAGAAGCGCCGGGTCGTTATCATTTTCTCGACCTGCGACGACATCGGCGGTGAACTTGGAACCGATGGCCGTAAGCAGAATGCCGTGGCGGAAGTAGCCGGTGGACACGGTCAGTCCTGGAGCCACGCGGCCAATCATGGGGACATCGTCCGGGGAACCCGGCCGGGCGCGGGCGGTCATCTCGTAGATTTCGCAGTCTAGAATGCCGGGCACTAGGCGGTATGCGTCGCGGAGTAGCTGGTGGACGCCTTCGGCGGAGACGCCGGTCAGGTCATCTTCACGCGAGGTAGCGCCGAGCACGACGGTGCCGTCAGCACGCGGGACGATATAAACCGGACGCCCCTGAACCACACCGCGAATAGTGCGGGTGACCAGCGGCTGCAGGCGCTCCGGTACACGCAGACGCAGCACATCCCCATAGACCGGGCGCAGTGGCAGATTCAGATTCTCCGGCAGACCGGTGATATCGGCAGTGTTCAACCCCGCGGCCAGAACGACCTCATCGGCGAGGTAATCATTTCCGTCCGCACCGCGCAGACCGATGGCGCGGTCGGAAGCGTAGATAACCTCTTGCGCGCGGGTGCGGATGACACGGTCTCCCAGAATGCTCAGCAACGCCTCGGCGAGCAGACGCGGATTGACCTGGTGATCGCCTGGAATATCCACCGCACCAACACAGCCCGGCCCCAGTGCCGGTTCTGCCCGGCGCGCCTCGGTGGCGGTGATGCGGTTGATCTCCATGCCCATGTCATGCTGCAGCTCAACGAGCTCACTGAGTGTCTGCCGGTCGGCGGCATCACCCGCACAAACGAACGTGGAGTTTTCGATGTAGCCGACATCGTGGCCTGATTCCTCAGCGATGTTCTGAGCAAAGTCGCGGTAGAGCTTGCCCGACTCCACCATCAGCGGATACAGCGTCGGCTGATCCCACACAACTTCGGCCACCGGCGCCAGCATGCCAGCTGCGGCGAAAGTTGCGCCGGAAACGGGCTCGGCATCGAGGACGGTCACATCGAATCCCTGGCGGAGTAGTCTCCATGCCGTCGCCAAGCCAATAATGCCCGCGCCTGCGATAACAACGCTTGACGACGGATCCCCTGTGCCACCCTCACCTATCGAGGCAGCACCCATAGCGGCAGCATCCACTGCCATTCCTCCCTCCGGCGGCATAACCCGCATCAGGTAAAAGCGGTCGGCGTTACTCGCCCTCTCAGCCAGCGGTGTCTCATCGATACCGGGCACGGCTCCCGCGGAAATTGGTACTCCCCCATCATATGACTTCCCGATGGCCGCCACGACACCGCATCCTCAACCTCGCCTAGCATGGGGACATGAACGCCTCATCTGCCGCCACTCGCACAACACGACGCGCCCTGCTTGCCGACGCCCGCTTGTACCTCTGCACCGACTCGCGCGCATCCCGCGGTGATCTGCGCGAATTTCTGCACGCCTGTTACGAAGGCGGCACCGACATCATCCAGCTGCGCGACAAGAAAATCGACACTCGCGACGAGATTGCCGCCGTGGAGACCCTCGCCGAGGTCGCCGCTGAACACGGCAAGCTCTTCGCAGTCAATGACCGCGCCGACATTGCCGCGCTGACCGGCGCAGACATCCTGCATGTGGGTCAGGAAGACCTCACGACCGAGCAGGCCCGCCAGATCGTTGGACCCGAGGTTCTCATCGGCCGATCCAACCGAAATCTAGACATGTTCGCCGCCTCGCTTGCCGACGATGGCATCGATTACGCGGTAATCGGCCCGGTGTATGCCACCCCGACGAAGCCCGACCGCCAGCCTGTCGGAGTCGAGATGGTCCGTGAAGCTGCGGCACTGGTACGGAGAGTGCGAGCACAGGGATCAGCGGAGTCTCACCAGGATTCCGTGGCCGATATTGTGCGCCCACACGACCGCGGCGCAAGTGACCCCGTCAAGCCATGGTGGGCAATCGGCGGTATCAACGCCGAGACCGCCGGTGAAGTTATCGCCGCTGGTGCGGAACGCATTGTGGTGGTTCGCGCACTGACCGAGGCAGAAAATCCGGAAGAGGCAGCGCGTGCTTTGCGCGCTGCGGTTGCGGGCGGTCGCTGAGTTTCGTGGGTTAAGTAGCAAAAGTGTGGGTTAATAGACAAAAAGTGTGTCCGTTCGGCGTGTCGCTGGGTGGGCACCATTTGCTATTTAGCCCTACTTCGCCCCAATGCGAGTTAGTGACTGCGTTTATGACAAA
>NZ_KV836289.1:0-23701 GCF_001838325.1 Corynebacterium sp. HMSC074C05 | reverse complement strand
AATGCCGCGGTGATGTGGCTTGCCCGGAGCTGCTGCAATGTCATCTGTGCTCTGTTGACTCGGTGTGAGTTCTTCCGAGAAATCCCTGCTAGAAACATCGCCAGGGGTGTGTAGGCCGCTGCGTTGATCACCGCCGGCCCCCATGATGCGGCTCGGCGATCAGTGATGGCTACAACACCCCCATGCGATGTACGTGCAAGTTCCGCCTGACTATTGACAATCCACATAGGGACCCCGGCATGGCGCAGCGAATCAGCGCCGGGCGCGGGATCCGCCACTCCGAGCTCAATGCCTCCGGTTACCTCGACGGCAAGAAGTTGCGGGTCGTCCAGGCCTGGTTGCCGCCCGACGATCTCGGTGCCGCTCCCTCCCACGACGAGGTCGACCTCAACGATGCTCTCACCGACGGCACGCTGGTCCCGGTCGCGTCGGGCACACCGGGCCTCGCGCCGCTGACCATCGGCACCACCGGCGCGACGTTGCGCATCGGCCGGGTTCCCGCAGGCCGCACCATCGACGTGCCGTTGTCGCGGTTCACCCACTTCTTCGTCGCCTGCGGCTCGGCATCCTTCGGCGACGAGACGCTTTACGACGGCGACGTTGCCCGCATCACGGCCGACGGATCGAATTCAGCGGATTCGGACGAGGTCGACTCACTGCCCATGACCGCCATCAACGATGCCGAGGTGCTGGCTTGGACCATGGACCGCAGCATCGACTGAGCCCACCAAACGACACCGGATGACGGTATAGACCAGACGCCGAAGGACAGGTACCTCGCCTTTTTCGGATCGACCGGGTCGTCGGACATCTACGTTGCAACGGCCCGGTTCGGCGTTTCGGGCCAACCCCTCGACAAATATGCCAGGTAAGGCTAAGTTAATTGCTAAAGCAGTATTTTACATGCGGGTTAACGGGCCGGCGCAGCCGCCGACACCGTCGGCCCGGCCACACGACGAGTGAGACGCACCATGAATGCACGCGACAGAGATTTCGAACAACTCCAGGGCCACTGGCTACTGGCCCGACTGGGCAAAAAGGTCCTTCGACCCGGTGGCCGGAAGATGACGGAGTGGATTCTCGACCGGGCTCGCCTCACCGACGCCCGCGTCGTCGAACTCGCACCGGGACTGGGGATTACGGCGACGGAAATCTTGAATCGCGCACCGGGGGATTACGTCGGCATCGACGAGGACCCCGACGCCGCCAAGACGACCGGCAAGGTCGTTGGCCACAGGGGCCGGGTCACCGAAGGCAAGGCCCAAGCGACGGGGCTCGGCGATGACTCGGCGGACGCCGTCGTGGGCGAGGCGATGCTCACCATGCAAGGCGACAAGGGCAAGGCGGCGATTCTCGACGAGGTTCGTCGGATTCTCGTTCCCGGCGGCCGCTACGCGATCCACGAACTGGCGTTGACCCCCGACGACCTGGATGCGGCGACGAAAGATGAGATTCGCATCGCGATGTCCAAGGCCATCCGGGTCAACGCCCGACCACTCACCGTCGCGGAGTGGCGAAACCTCCTCGAAGAACACGGATTCGAGGTCGAGCACGTCCGCATTGCGGAGATGGGCCTGCTCAAGCCCTCCCAGATGATCGAAGACGAAGGGATCTCCGGAGTTGCCCGCATCGCAGGCAACATGATCAAGCACCCCGCGGCGCGTAAGCGCGTTCTCGGCATGCGCAGCGTTTTCGTCGAGAACGACGACGCCCTCGCCTCGATAGGCATCGTGGCCCGTCTGCGCGACACCGCCGATTCCGCCGACGCCGCCGATGCGACGGGTACCGTTTCCAACGCTTCCGAAAGCGGGCGCGAAGCATCGCCCGCCGTCCGACGCGGGCCCGAGATTGAGTTCCTCGACGACGACCAGCAAGCTGAATTGACCGCCGATCCGGAGGCTCTGAGCCTTCATGACGTCGTCGCCGCCGCTCCGCCCGCCAAGGACGGCGACGGCCCGGCGGTGAAACGTCTGCAGACGGCCGACGGGGTAAACATCATCGCCATGCGTTTCCGCTCCGGCCAGGCCTTGCCCGATCACCGCGCTGCACACCCGATTATGGTGCAATGCATCGAGGGCCAGGTGCGCTTCACCGTAGGCGACCGCACCGAGGTCCTCACGCCGGGGACCGTCGCACACCTGCCCACCATGGTCCCACACCGGGTCGACGCAGACGAGGACTCCGTGTTCCTGCTGTCGATGCTCACGTAGATCCGTACACGGGGTTGACCGCCGCACGGGCGGAGCGATTTCGCCGGCCCGGACCGGCCTCGCCGCCGCATCCGGCGAGGGCCCCTTCGGCCGTTCCCCCGAACCACGCGGCCTGCGGCGCGTGCTCATCACCGGCGCCGCTTCCGGCTTCGGCCTCGAACTGGCCAAGCGCTTCGTCGCACGCGGCGATTCGGTCATCGCGACCGATCTGCATGACTCGGCGAACGAGGACGTCGTCAAGCTCGGCGATGCGTGCACCTACCGCGAGCTGGACGTCACCTCCGACGCGGACCGGGAGGCGGCGGCCGCGGCGATAGGCGCGGTGGACGTGCTCGTGCTCAACGCGGGCATCGCGGTCGGCGGGGCGATCGAGAACGTCACCATGGACACGTGGCACCGCGCGCTCGACATCAACCTGCTCGGGGCGGTCTGCGGCTGCCGTGCGTTCGTGCCACTGTTGGAGCCGGGCGCGAAGATCGTGATGACGTCGTCGATCGCCAGCCTGATCCCCCGTGGCGCCCGAGCGGGTAAAGATCAGCTTTTGCGCGCTGACTTTATGCTCGGAGGCTTACGGTCGGAGCTTTACGATCGGACGTTGTGACCAATCACCGCCGGGATAGTAATTGGCGCATCCCCGAAAAGCTCCTTCTGGTATTCGTTCTGCTCGAAAGCGCCGGCATCGTTATCCCTGATGGTGGCTACATTTGTCAGTTTGCGTGCCGACGGTGCGGAGCCCTTTTGGAGCAGTCCGCCACGATTGCCCGCTGTGGTGGCCGCGAAAGCCCCTGCGCTACGGTTTCCAGCAGTGGCGCTCGCGGTTCCGCCAGCAGCACCCGTAGCTCCGGTAGCAGTACTGTTGCGTGCGCTGATTAGGGAATTCATCAATCCACTTCCGCGCTGTGAAGGGCTATTCGAGGCGTTTGGCAAGGCAGAACCAGCAACCCCGGGACCCAAGCCGGTTCCCATCCCGCGCCCCGCTGTTGGCGCTGGCATACGACCAGGACTCGAAGTCGGAAGTCCCGAGGCCGGTGGACGGGGGCTTGCGTTTCCAGAAGGCGGCAGTGCCGGGATATTGCCCGCTGGTGTGAGCCCCGCAGTGCGTCCTGCGCCGAGAGGGCCAGCCGGCCGGTTGCCGTGAACTCCGTAAGGCGAGACTCCTTGCGGTGATGTGCGTTGAAGTGGGGCGCTCGCTCCCGAAGGGGTGACCATGGCTGGATTCGCCGTGCTCGGTTGAGCCATGGTTGATGTACCGGTCGGGGATGTTGGCGAGATTGTGGAGCTCGTTGGGCTGCTAAGTGATGCTGGGTGCACAGGGGCAGCAGACGGATTTGTGGGGTTCGACAAAGTCGAAGTGCTCGGTTGCACGTGCGAAGGAGCGGAAGGGCTCGCGGATGTGGATTGTGGTGTTGGAGAATCCGGAACAGTTGAGGTGGCACCAACTGGTGTGCTGGCGGCCTGCATGCTTCCAGTCATCCCCGCAGGCGAAAGGCTGAACTGGCTAGTTCCAGAACGCCCGGCGACTGTGGCCCCAACGGACACCTCGGCAGTCACACCACTTCCCGCATCGGCAGAAACCAGGTTAGGAATTCGGGGAATAGCTGTCTGTAGCTGTGCGGTATACGGACCAGAGAGAAAGGCTGCTACCTCGGCCTGTTCAAAAGCCTTTTGCGCGCCAGGGTTTGGGAGTGCCTTGGATTCGGCTTCGATCGCTGATAGTGCATTGACGGCCATCGCTTTCACAGATGGCAATACGGCAAGGTGCCCGGCCATGACCTCCGATGCGGTGGCGATGCTGGTAGCGCGTGCGGCCAGACCTTTCATTGTTGAGTCAGCAGCAGAGAAGACAGCACCGCTGTTGCTCGACACCAAGCCGGATGAGATGGAGGTTAGATTGCTGGCCAACGTGGTCATAGTGTCGGCGAAGTTGTTCCAGTAGGCGATTGCCTCGGCTACGGCACCGTCATTTGTCGAGGAAAACATGGATAGTAGGGACTTCGCATCGAGACCAAGTTCCGCAGAAAGAGTGACTGGCGCGAAAGTGAGACTTCCAGCTTCAAACATCGGCCGACGCTGAAATACACCGCTTGTGCGCGCTACTTCAGCAAGGGAAGCGCCGTCACCATTGAACGGGTTAATGCTTCGAAGAATCCGATTCATGGTGGATTCGTGCTCAGTGATCACGCGACGGAAGTCAGCGAGATTCGTTTGCGCCCAGGTGAGTTGTTTGCCCAGAGACAAGCCGACGGCGGCAGAGCTTCCTGAACTGCCGGAAATTGCGAGACTGTGTTCTGTCGCCACCAGCTGGAGTGACGGAACCTGTGAGTAGCCGGCCAAGTTGGGCTGCATAAATCTGGAACCGCTTGCTAGAACATTCGTAATACTGAACTTCTGAATTGCAGAGTCGATTGTTGGAATTACGGCATGCATCATGATTCTTCCCCCAAGTAATCAATTAACAGCTCATTTACGGGAGCGCATCGTCGGTGCTGTGGGTCAGGGCTATCTTGTCCGGTTGTGTCGATAACGAATCCGAGAGCCCCTTGTTCTGTTTCGACAGAAGCAATACAGGCAGAGCTTCCGAGCGGTTCTGTTTGAGTGAATGTCACCCAATTGAAAATTCCTTCGTGATGAGCCAAAGGCTCGGCACTGTAGCGCTCGAGTTGCGAGTGAGCGACCGCGGCATGCCAGATGCTCAACAGGCCGGAAGCGTCGGATTCGATAACGCAGCCAATCTGTTTATTACCTTCGATTCGGCCCTCCATGTACGTCTGCTCCCGGAACCCCAGCCTGTCGAGGCGCCCCATAATCTCAGGGTCGTCACACGGATTGGTCAGGACGAATTCGGGTGCGTCGTAGTTGTAGTGCCCATCGGGACCAAGTGGAGCATCACCGGGCTCCGGCGGATTGTTGGGTGGAAGCACACCCGCAGGTAACGTCACGCCCGAGTCAGTAGTCATGGTTGTCGCATTGTCGCCGACAGGTTGAACGTCCTCGCCGGATGCCTCGGTCGATGCGCAACTAGTCCCCGTTATTCCCCATAGAAGTGCTGACAGTAGGGCGGCAGTAGTCGCCTTTTTCAATTTTCCCTCCCCAAAGAATTTGTGTGAGAAAGATATAACACCGCGGTCGCAATTGCGCTTGCTGAGAAGCCGAAAAAATAGACCGGCTGTGGATAACTTTTAGGGGGTGTGGACAACGCGGTCGCCGTGCAAAACGACGCCTCTGCGTAGCCACAACCTGCATCTTTGGGGTGCGTTCTCCGCGCCGTCGTTAAGCATTTGCGGCAATCGTGGGTGTAATGACCGAAGTAATCCGAACGATTGGTTAGACTATGAGGCGCATTACAAAACCACGGGAGTGCCAACCGAAATTCCGGCACTGAGAGGACGCTAGGGATCGAGCGTCGACCGGACGAACCTGAATCTGGGTAATACCAGCGTAGGAAAGGGATGTGTTGCTTCATGGCCGCACGTGTATCTGTATCCGCTCCGCCGAAAGAGGGCGAGGTTACAACTGGCCCGATTTACCGCAGTAACAAGCATTACGACGAGGTTGCGTTCAGCAACGATTTCGGTGAGGCGAACCTGCGCGTTCCAGTCCGTCGAATCAATCTGACGGACGGCACTCACTTCGATGCGTACGACACCTCGGGTATTTACACCGAGGAAAACCCGGAACTGAACCTGAAGGAGGGGTTGGCTAAGACTCGTGACTCTTGGCCGAAGGCTCCGGCGGTGCCGGCGGTTGCAGGTTCTGAGGAGGCCCCGAAGGTCAAGACGCAGCTGGCATGGGCTCGTGCGGGAATTGTCACCCCGGAGATGGCATTCATTGCCGCTCGTGAAAATGTGGATCCGGAAGTTGTTCGCGAAGAGGTTGCTGCGGGGCGTGCCGTGATTCCGGCCAACCACAAGCACCCGGAGACCGAGCCGATGATTATTGGCAAGCGCTTTGCCACCAAAATCAACGCCAACATTGGTAACTCGGCTGTGACTTCGTCCATCTCCGAAGAGGTGGAGAAGATGGTGTGGGCGACCCGTTGGGGCGCGGACACCATCATGGATCTGTCCACCGGTAAGGACATTCACGAAACCCGCGAGTGGATTCTGCGTAACTCCCCGGTGCCGGTTGGTACGGTGCCGATTTACCAGGCGCTGGAGAAGGTTAAGGGTGACCCGGCCAAGCTGACCTGGGAAATCTACCGAGAAACCATCATTGAGCAGTGCGAACAGGGCGTGGACTACATGACCGTTCACGCGGGTGTGCTGCTGCGCTACGTGCCACTGGCCGCCAACCGCGTTACCGGCATTGTCTCCCGCGGTGGTTCGATTATGGCCGCATGGTGCCTCGCGCATCACCAGGAGAGCTTCCTCTACACGCGCTTCGCTGAGCTGTGCGACATTCTGGCACAGTACGATGTCACGTTCTCCCTCGGTGACGGCCTACGCCCGGGCTCCATTGCCGACGCTAACGATGAGGCCCAGCTGGCTGAGCTGCGGACCCTCGGCGAGCTGACCAGGATCGCCAAGTCCCGCGGCTGCCAGGTCATGATTGAAGGCCCAGGCCACGTTCCGATGCACAAGATCGCTGACAACGTGAAGTGGGAAGAGGAGTGGTGTGAGGAAGCTCCGTTCTACACCCTCGGCCCGCTGGCAACCGACATCGCGCCGGGCTATGACCACATCACGTCGGCTATCGGCGCGGCAATCATTGCGCAGGCTGGCACCGCCATGCTTTGCTACGTCACGCCGAAGGAGCACCTGGGTCTGCCGAACCGCGACGACGTCAAGGTCGGCGTGATTACGTACAAGATTTCCGCGCACGCCGCTGACCTGGCAAAGGGGCTGCCGCGCGCTCAGGAGCGTGACGACGCGCTGTCGAAGGCCCGCTTCGAGTTCCGTTGGCATGACCAGTTCGCACTGGCCTTGGATCCGGACACTGCGCTGGACTACCACGACGAGACTCTGCCTGCAGAGCCGGCAAAGACCGCGCATTTCTGTTCCATGTGTGGTCCGAAGTTCTGCTCCATGCGTATTTCCAAGGATGTGCAGGACTACGCGAAGGAACACGGCCTGGACTCCGTTGAAGCTATCGAGGCCGGCATGGCTGAGAAGTCCCAGGAGTTCGCTGATCAGGGTGGTCGCGTCTACCTGCCGATTACCGCGGAGTAATTGGTTGCCTCAAAGCTGCTGAAGCAAGCCGCGGTCGAGCTCTATTGGGCTTGGCCGCGGCTTTCTTTTGCTCTCAGCTATTTCTTCCAATCCCAGCGTTGAGACTCAAACGGGGGTGGGTAAGGTGCGCCTTAATAACTAGGTTAGGTGAGCCTAATACGCGGGGTGTACATTGCTTGTATGCACAGTCTGAAGTTCCTGACTTTCGATCATTCCCACCGCCATCTTGCGGGTGCCCACGAAACTCGCCGTTCATTCAGCTCTGAATCATCGCCCGTTGGAGAAGGCAAGCGTCGACCGGTGAGGCAGAGTGCGCGCAGAGGTGTTACTGCGGTTTCGCTGTCCGGCGCCATGGTCCTTTCAGCGTTTGTGTCCCCAGCAATGGCTGAAACTGCGAAGCCAATCGTGCCGGACAACTTTCCCAATGTGATTAATCCAGCGGAGAACTTCCAGCCGCAGGATCCGCAGTATGTCGAATCCCCGGAAGTTACTGTGACTTTTGAGGACGGCACACCAGCTGAAGGTGCCACGGTTCATCGCGGCGATGTTCTTATCGTTCGCGGTAGTGGTTTCAATCCGTCGGCCAACCGTGGTGGTTACCCGCTTCCAATTCCTCCGGGTGTGCCCAATGGTGTTTATGTTCTCTACAGTGCGTTCCCAGACTCCTGGAAGCCAAGTGAAGGTGCTCCGTCCTCGTCGCGGAAACATCCGCACGACAACATTGCCTGGGTCACGCCGGCTGGAACTCTCGAGGCGATACCGAACCAGGGCGTCGACATGCGACGTTCTATCGCTCGTCAGGCTACCCCGATGACAGATGACGGCAGCTTTGAGGCTCGCATTGTTGTTGACCCGCCAGAGACCCCAGCTGGTGAAAACTGGGGCATTTATGTTTACCCGGCAGCCGGCTCCATTAATGAGGCCGAGGAAATCTACATCCCGTTGAATTATTCGGATGCTCCGGGCAAGAATGCCCCGGCTCCCTCCAGCGAGGATTTAGTAATTTCTGTATCTGCGCTGGAGAAGGTATTCGGCGCACTGGGTGGTGGCGTCACTGCCAAGAACGGTGCCCTAGAGCCTGAAGCCGGTGTCGTCTCATTCACCCGCGACAATGACAACAGCGATGTCGAAAGGGAGAGCTACCGCGGAGAAGTTCACATCACCGCGAAGTTCAGTCTGGTTCATGTGGTCGTTCGTAATCCGCGCATTGAGGAAGGCCCGACCGGAAAGATTATTACGGCAGAGGTCTCGCAGGGCTACGATGTCGGCCCGGATGAGATGGAGCGCATGCCCATAGCCGCCGTGGTCGACAGCGATGGAGATCAGCTGATTACGACCATCGGCACTATTTCACAGATTCGATAGTCCTCCGGCCATCACGGCCGCCAACTGTCGTCCTCCTGGCACTTTGTTCAAAGTAAGCCGTCATACCTTGTGGGTTCTTGCGGGGTGTAACCACTGCCGTATTGGAATCACTACATTAGATAGAGGCGCTTACCAGCGATGAGGAGGAACGTGGGACGGCATAGTCAGGCAGAAGGACCTGTGTCACAGGATGGCGCATCGTCACAGGCTGCGGAGTCGCAACGTGCTGCTGCGAAGTCTCGGTCACAGGTCTCGCGAAAAATGCGGGCTCGCAAACCCAGTCAGACCCCCGCGCTGGCGCAATCGCCTGTGATGAGCTGGCCTCTTATTCTGGTCTCGCTGCTCGGTGGTCTTGCCTCGCTGTTGGCCTGGAATGGTCGTACTCAGCCGGACGATTGGGCTTCGCTCTGGGTAGGCGGGCTACTTATGGACAGGGGACTTGAGTCCCATCTTTATGACGCCGATCCAATCGATTTCACTGCCATGAGTGGAGAGGTCTGGCCACGCCTGGCGCAGGAAGTGTCTGCGCCATTTACGCATCCCTTTGTGCAAAACCCTTTGTTCGCAAAGGCTCTGGGAGTGATATCCCACGTCATGAGCTTTGAAACCTCGGTTGCTTGGTTGCTGTTTCTCTCCGGAATGGCCGTCGTGGTCCTCGTCGTAGCTTCCTACCACCTGTGGTTTCGGTCCACCATGCCCTGGGGTATCGCAGCGCTGGTTACCGCATGCGTATTCGCTCTGCCGACCACTATTAATTCGTTCTGGATCGGTCAGACGACACCGCTGATCGTCGCGGGTGTCGCCTATGGTCTTGCTGCCTCGCGCACTCGTCCTTGGCTCGCGGGCATCGTGCTCGGCATCGTCGCATCCATTAAATTGACTCCGTATGCGCTCATCGCTGTGATGCTCTTTTTCGCTTATCGACGGCGCGCAGCCCTCTGGTCGCTGGCCACCACGGCGGTACTGGCGGTCTGGATGTTTATCCGCGTTGATATGGCGGTGATTTCGGATTGGATTGATCGAATCGGCGACATTGGTTCATCGGTCTTGGTCGGCGGTGCGAATCAGTCGTTGGCGTCGACTTTAGCCACAGACCTGGGAAAACCTGATTTATTAGTAACAGTGGTTCGTGATTATCCGAGTCATGTGAAAACGATTCCACTGTGTATTGCGCTTGGCGTGGTGTTGATGGTCACGGCAGTTGCGTGGTTGAACCCGGTCTACCGGTTTGAATTCCTAATCACGGGCGCGTGGCTTATTGCAGCCACATTCTCATCGATTCTTTGGACCCATTACATGTTGATGCTGGTCACGTCTGTGTTCGGTTTGGTCGCCATGGCGCGGACCCGATTGACCAGACAGTGGCCGTATATCGGTACTGCGTTGCTAGTGGTCCTGCTGACGTTTCCTGTGACAAACCCGATTGCTGCTACGCCATATACCGGCGGATTTATGTATTCGGGGATTACCGCGATGCTCTTGACGCTGGCATTGATGCTAGTTATTGGTGGCTGCCACGCGTTTGCGGTACATCGGTATGGCGATGGTGATACAGGCGAGGTTGGACCTGGTTTTGGCAGTGAATTAGCTGCTGTGGAGACGTTGAAATTTCCTCAGCCAGAGCCAATGGTCTTATTCGACTTGAGGAAGCGCTAGATTTAGCGGCTCAGCATAGAGACGATGTCACGGGGAGACATGTCGCTGTAGATCTCGTTCCGGGTGCTCTTAACCTGGTGGCCGAAGTGGACTGCGTTAGCGTCACTGCTGGTGTCGCGGGCAAGAGCCTCGCGCAGCGGCTGAGAGAAGAAGGCGCGCTTGGTAGTGAAAGAACGGGGGAACAGGTTTTCAAGGCTCACGGTATAAACCCTTTCTGTGGTCGGAATCCGGTCGGGACTCCGGTTTGAGAGTTTCTGTATTCAAATGGTTTTCTTTGATGCGGTTGCCACTATATGTCTGAATATGCCCGATATCGAGTTAAAACGGGCAAAAGTGACTAAGCGGATACCGTTCCCAACATGAAAGCTGCATCACATTGTGGACCGGCTTAATACTCGGTCACGGTCAGTTGTGCCCTCCAATACAATGAAATGCGGAATCAAATTTGAAGTAGGAGTTTGGCTATGGCTATTTCTTCGGCACCCACCCCTGAGTCTCCGGATTCGGCGGATACCTCGGACGCGGCATCGCGCAGCGTTCCGGCGGCAGCGCTCAGTCACGTTGAGGATCTAATTGATTTTGTGGCTGCGTCGCCAAGCTCATTTCATGCGGCACAACAGGTCGTTGACCGTCTGAGTGCAGCCGGTGCCACGGTCGTCGACGAGCACGAACAGTGGCCAAGCGAACCCGGTGCCTACGTCCTGCGTCGCGATGGCGCCGCCGTTGCTTGGATCGTCCCGGAGGCACCGGCTGCCGATTTGACCGGTTTCCGTATTGTGGGTTCCCACACGGATTCGCCCGGTTTTCGTGTGAAGCCCAACGCGCGCACCTCCGCCGCAGGCTATGCACAGGTCGCCGTCGAAGTCTATGGCGGCGCGCTGTTGGGAAGCTGGACCGACCGCGAAATTGAGTTCGCCGGTCGTGTAATTGATAAAAATGGCAATGAGCACCTTGCTCGCACCGGCCCGGTCGCGCGCATCCCGCAGTTGGCTATCCACCTCAATCGTGCGGTTAACGAAGAGGGGTTGAAGCTCCACAAGCAGAATCACACTGCACCGATTATCGGAATGGATACCTTCGGCACCGATGTGCACCAGGTCATCGCCGATGCAGCGGGCCTGTCTATCGACGATATCGTCGCCTGGGACCTCATTTCCTTCGACACTCAGCAGCCGCGCACCTTCGGTGCTCACGATGAGTTCCTGGCTTCAGGCCGGCTGGACAATCTGCTCAGTGTTCACTCATCCCTGGTCGCCTTCGAGGCCTTGCTCCGCCAAGACTGGAGCACGTCAACCACTATCCCCGTCATGGTCGCTTTTGACCACGAGGAAGTCGGGTCCGCCTCCACCACGGGCGCTGCAGGGCCACTGCTTGCCGACGTTCTGTCCCGCATCGCAGCGGCCACAGGCGCTGACCTGGAACGCACCCAGCAGCTTTACCGCGGTTCCATCTGTCTCTCTGCCGACGGCGCACACGGTGTGCACCCGAACTATGCAGGTGAACACGAGCCGGGGCACCAGCCGGAACTCAATGCTGGCCCAGTAGTGAAGATCAATGCCAACCAGCGCTATGCCACCACGGCGGCTGGTCAGGCCGAGGTTGTCCGAATTGCAGCGGAAACCTCTAAGCGCATTGGCCAGGAAGTGCCGGTGCAGTATTTTGTCTCTGCGAACCACAAGCCATGCGGCTCCACTATCGGCCCGATCACTGCAACGCGACTGGGTATCGACACCATCGATATCGGAGCTGCGATGGTCTCCATGCACTCGGCGCGTGAGATGTGCGGCACGATTGATCCATGGTGGTTGGCCGAACTCACCGTGGATTTTTGGGGTGCCGGAAACTAGCAGCACGCTGGCAGCGCTTAAGTCACCTCTAGCAGGGGAGATGTCGGGGCGCTGTGGCCGTCGTGAAGCGAAAATGGGTGAGGGAATTTCCGTAGTTGCTCGTCGTGGAGTCCATTTTCTGTCATGCTATGAACCATGAGTGATGCTAACGACACCCTGCCGTCGCACCGCCTTGAAGTACCCATCGAAGAGGCGGTGGCATGGCGTCGCCAACTGCACCAGAATCCGGAGCTGAGCTTCCGGGAGTACCGGACCTCGGACATGATTGAGGATCTGCTCAATCAATGGGACATCCCGACGTACCGGTTGACCCCGACATCGGTAATCGGCGTCATCGAGGGCACTGCGGGCGACCCCAGCACCGGGCGCGTGATTGGCTACCGCGCGGATATTGATGCGCTGCCGATTCAGGAGGAAACGGGGCTGCCGTACGCCTCGCGCACGCCGGGTGTGATGCACGCCTGTGGTCATGATGTTCACACGGCGATGCTGCTGGGCACTGCGAAGGTGCTTTCCGGAATGCGCGATCAGCTGCACGGCAAGGTGCTGTGCATCTTCCAGCACGCCGAAGAAATGCTGCCGGGCGGGGCTCGTGAGCTGGTCGACAAGGGTGCCGCCGATGACTTGGATGAGGTCTATGCCTTCCACGTCGCGCCGCATCCGGTGGGGCATGTGGGGATTTGCGCTGGGCGAGTGACAACTATGTCGGGCATCGTCTCCATCGCCATTCGTGGCCGTGGCGGACACTCCTCGAACCCGCAGCTGTCGATTGACCCGGTGCTCATCGCCAGCCAGGCGACTCTCATGCTGAACACGATTGTCTCCCGCGATGTGGATCCGAAGCACATGAACATTGTCAATGTCGGCTCACTGCATTCAGGTGAGGCCGGCAACGTGATTCCGGATACGGCCAACCTGGAAGTGTCCATCCGCTCGGTGGATGAGGCCGACTGGGAGATTGTCTGCCAGCGTATCGAGGCCGTCGTCAACGGCGTCTGCCAGGCTCACGGTGCACAGGCGACTTTCGACTGGCAGATTCCGTACCCGATGGTGGTCAACGCCGACATTGCGGTCAATCGTGCGTGGCATGCGGCGACGAAGGCGGTTGGCAAGTCCAAGGTGTTCGCTGCCGATCCGTGGGCTCCTTCGGATGATTTCTCGTATTTTTCCCGTGAAGCGCCGGGCTGTTACATGTTCCTCGGCACCGGTGGCCCGGAAGCGGGTAATCCCTTCTTTCTTCACAACTCCAAGTTTAAAATTGTGGAGAGAGCCATGGTCAGCGGCATGCGCACGGAAATCCAAATCGCGCTGGATGCACTGAACCCGTCGAAGAGCCAACCGCCGGAGCGCCCTGTCGCATCTCCGACCATGCCCGCAGCAGGTTCCGTGCCTCCACGGCCGCGGAATGCAGGCCTTGGCACGCCGAAGTCGCATGCGGGCCAGGCGCGGGCGTCGTCAAGCGAATCGGCGGGGGAGACCTCACCGACCCCTGAGGCTGCGACGGCACCAGATAATTCCAATCAGCCTCAGGCACCTAGAGAGGATGCATAGGACAATGTCCACTACCCCCAACGCCCCTGATAAGACGCTCGCTGCCACCGCACCTGAGTGGACGAAGTGGGCGATTGGATGGCACGTCTATCCACTGGGGTTTGTGGGAGCGCCCATCCGTGAGAAGGATCGAGGCGCCGCGCCGGTCAATCGAATTCGCAAACTGATTGACTGGCTTCCGTACGTCCAGGGGCTCGGGCTCAACGTCCTGCAGCTGGCGCCAGTATTCGAGTCGACTAGCCACGGCTACGATACCGAGGACTACTACCGCATTGACTCGCGACTGGGCACCGAAGAGGACATGAAGGCCGTCATCGAAGCTGCCCATGAGCGCGGCATCAAAGTGCTTTTCGACGGCGTCTTCAACCACATCGGGTCAGAGGCACCCGCGCTGAAGGCCGCGAAGGAAAACCCTGACTCTGAAGAAGCGCAGCTCTTTGCGTTTACGCACTCAGATGGCGACATGACTGCGCCGGTGTTTGAGGGCCATGAGAGTTTGGTCGAATTCGATCACACCAGTGACGCGACTGTTGATTTTGTCGTGAACGTCATGAATTACTGGCTGGCGCGGGGGATTGATGGCTGGCGACTGGATGCGGCCTACGCAGTGAACCCACAGTTCTGGCACAAGGTTTTGCCGCGAGTGCGTGCTGAGCACCCGCATGCTTTTATCTACGGTGAGGTCATCCACGGCGACTATGCGGAGATTGTGTCGGTGTCCGGCATGGACTCGGTGACGGAATACGAGCTGTGGAAAGCGACCTGGTCGGCGCTGAAGGAGGAAAACTTCTTCGAGTTGGACTGGACTCTGAAGCGCCATAACACCTTCGCGGAGTCTTTTGTGCCGGTGACGTTTGTGGGAAACCACGATGTTTCGCGCATTGCGACACAGGTAGGGGCCGACAAGGCCGTGCTGGCGGCAACGGTGCTGTTTACCGTGGCCGGTGTGCCACTGGTCTACTACGGTGACGAACAGGGCTATACCGGTCTCAAAGAGGAACGCATCGGCGGTGACGACCAGATCCGTCCAGTGTTCCCGGATAACCCGGAGGAACTCTCTACGCTCGGCGAGGCTCTCTACCGCTCCTATCAGCAGCTCGTTGCGTTGCGCCGCCGCTTCCCATGGCTGCACTCCGCTCGCGTGGAGACTGATGAATTGCGCAATGGTTTTCTTCGCTACCGCGTGATCGCGACCGATGCGGCGCTCGTGGACGATGCTGCCGGGGCCTCGGGTGAGGCTGGAGCTTCCGGCGAGATGCCCTCGCTCATTGTCGAGCTGAACCTGGAAAATGGCGCAACCAGCGCGGTAATCCGTGATGGTGACCACGTGGAATTTGAGTTTTCCTAGGCTCTCATCGTGGCTCTAGGCTGCCCCCAGAGAACCAAAACCGCCCGGACACCATGGCCGGGCGGTAATTCTTTCGTGCCCCATCGATGAGTGGGCACAAGGAGTAGTGACTGCGTTTCTGTTTGCTACCTACCCCGGTTTTCGCAGTTTCAATTATTGAATCTGCAGTTACATCTCTGCGGTCTCAGCAGGAGTCATCTCGTCGGAGGGTGCCGGGGTGGTGGCCTTCTGCTCGAAGGTCTCCGACGGGTTGGCCTGGTCGCCGACCTTTACGTCCGAGTCAACCTCGTTCGGGGGAGAGCAAGCGACCAGGGCTGCTGCGGCAATGGCGGATGCGGCGATAGCGCCGGCGATGCGGTTACGCATGGATGTGGCTCCTCTGTCGGAAAAACAATAGCTACAAGGGCTAATGAACTTTTCTCACATTATCTTAAAGCAATATCTTAGAGGATTCTTAACGGCTTGCGGGAACCAAGGGGCCAATCGCCCCCGCGCCGATGCATAGCGTTGCCCCCGGAGTCGCCTTTTCCACATCGACACGGAGAGTATTTCCGCCACCGTTGAGGTACGCATAGCGCGGCCGCAGATCGTTGTTCATCTTCACGACCGTGGAACCAGCGCGGGTTTGCTCTTCAGTCTCGAAAGGATTGGGAAGCGACAGGCGCACATCCATGTCCTCAGAGGCGGTGGCCGGGAACTCAAGCACCCAGTCACCGAGCTTGATGATGTTCTCAAGCTTGATGTCCTCCGACGCAGTGCCGTTCTCACCAACTGTGATGCGATGGCCACACTGCTCGACAGGGCCATCGGTGACCCGGGTGATCTCGGAGACCTTGGCGTCGATAAGCGAACCGTCGGTATTGAACATGCGCGGGTGACCGGTGACGCGCTCAAATGGTGGGCGATCGGCGACCGCATCAAACACGCGCGAGTACATGTTCATCGGAGCGGCGACGGGCACGAGAATCTCGAAGGGGACGGGCTGGTCAATGAGGTTGTAGTCGATCGCCTTGTCGGGGCCAGCGGCGTCGGCCTCCTCGCGCAGCGCGGACAGCGACGCCTTGGTGTTGCCGATCCACTCCATTGCGATGTCATCAGACCAGGCATTGCGGTAAGTAACCACGGAAATCGAGGAGGTGACAGCCAGTGCGACACCCAGCGACCAAATCAGAATGTGCGTACGAGCCGGTAGCAGAGCCGGCGCCTCGTCCTTTGGCGGGAGTCCCGCCAGGGAGATCGCGACACAGATAGCGATCACGAGCGCGACATCAGAGTAATAGTGCAAAGTGTGCGCCAGCACGCCAGAGGTGTTCTCTCCCGAGCGGAACAGGGTGATGGCGAACAAGGTGGTGAACATGTACGCCACCGATAGCGTCCACGGAGCCCAGCCACGGTAGTCGCGGCCAATGAGGGTGGCAGACAGAATCAACAGAATAATGCCGCCGAGAGTAATCAGCTGAGACGAAGCGGAGGCAAACGGCTGTCCCGGAGCCCAACGTTCCCAGCTTGTTGGCCCGCCGATGATGCCGGCAAAAATCTGGCCGAGGCCGTTGAAGAACAGTTCGGGCTGTAGCTTGTCAGAAATGAAGCCGGTAGTTTCGGCGGGGCCGAAGTAGTACCACAGTGCCCAGGCGCCGGTCAGCAGCATCGATGGAATCCAGATGACGAGGCCGCGACGGAGAACCTGCAGGATATTGCTGCGCTCCATGTAAGCCAAAGTGATGACAACCAGCATCGAAATCGGCGCGATAGCCAGGGACTTCTCAAAGAATCCCAGCGCTACTGCCAGCAGTACAAACAGGCCAGCGGCTTCCCACGGGCGGGGGCCGAAAGAACGACGCATAGTGGTGCGAATAGCGACAATCATGAAAACCACGAATGCCAGGTGGAACGGCTGGGAATTGGCCGCAGCCGACCACCAGGTGTCTCCCGGAAGCATCAGCGGAGTCCAGGCGACGACCGTGATGAGGAAGAGCGACACCAGCGTGCGGCCAGTGAGAAGCTCAAAGAGCTTAGTGGTGGCGTATGTCAGCGCTACCGACATCACGGCCATGGTGATAGCCGGCAGCCACCAGTTCCACGGCGCAATGAGGTGATAGAGGCCTTGCACCAGGAAGGCCAGTGGTGCAAGGTGCCCGTCGTGGTCCTGAAGCAGGTAGTCCTTGCTCAGCAGCGGGGTGTCGTAAAGGTGGCCAACGATGATGAAGTCATCCCAGTAAAAACCATGGCTAGTCAGAACCAGAATGCGAGCGACAAGCTGTATCGCAATAACAACTCCGATGAGTGGCCACCACTGCTTCGCAGACAGGTCAAGTCTCTCGCCCCATGTCAATGAGGGCATGTAGTATGGGCGAGAACTTTCCTGCTCAGCGGTGTTGTCAGCACCAGGAAACTCGGCAGTTTTCACTGCGGAATCCGCGGCTGTCCCCTCATCGCCGACTGTCGGCGGATGAGGGGTTTGGGCAGTTGGGGTATCTCCAGTAGATGACCGCTCGGCTTTAGTCATGGTTCCTTATGTTATCTAGGCCATCTGCTGGGCGCGGTAGGGTAGGCAAAAGTTAGTGCTTAGGGCGTGTCGGCACAGGCCCCATATGCCGCTAATGAATACATCAAAATCTTTTGAGCAATATCGCTCGAGTTAAAGAAAAATGGGAGCAAGTGAGATGACGCAATCGGCGAGTGCAGCGCGCGCTAACTTCTCGTGGCGCAATATTGACATCATCATTGCAGCTGTCATCGGCGTGGCCGTTGGCCTGATCTTTGTTATCTGGAACATCATCGGCGGTGCGGGCTATGAAGCAGTCAACGCGCTTACTCCTGGCCTTGGCGGTTTGGTCGCTGGTATGTGGTTCCTCGGTGGGCCGCTTGGCGCGTACATCATTCGCAAGCCGGGTGCCGCTATCTTCGTCGAGGTAATCGCAGCGACGGTTTCGGCGCTGATTGGTAACCAGTGGGGGATTACCACCTTGTACTCAGGTTTGGCGCAGGGGCTCGGCGCGGAGCTGGTGTTCCTTGTTCTGGCGTACAAGAGCTACAACCTGGCCACCGTGGTGATTTCCGGTCTCATGGCAGGTGTCGGCGCGTGGACCTATGAGCTTTTCACCGGCAACCTGGCCAAGACTTTCGAATTCAACGTCATCTACCTGATCTCCACGGCGCTGTCTGGTGCCGTCCTCGCCGGTCTGCTGGCTTACTTCCTGGCTAAGGCACTGGCGGCAACTGGAGCGCTGGATCGTTTTGCCATCGGGCGAGAGCGGCACGGCGACGTCTAGGAAAAATCGATGACAGATGAGGCGATGACGCGGGGGCCGTCGTCAAGCGGAAATGTCCCTGCGGTGAGCGCGCGGGGGTTCGGATATCGGCACGCGGGGCGCAAAGCTGCGGTACTGAACGACATCACGCTGGACGTCGAGCGTGGTGAAAAGGTGCTGTTGCTCGGCGCGTCGGGGGTGGGGAAGTCGACGCTGCTTGCCGCTATTGCTGGCGTGCTTGGCGACGACTCCGATGGCGAAGCCACCGGAGAGCTCCTGATTGAAGGTTGTACTCCCGCTTCCGCACGGGGCTCGGTGGGCTTAGTGCTGCAAGACCCTGACTCGCAGACGATTAGTGCCCGCGTTGGCGACGATGTTGCCTTTGGTGCGGAAAACCTTGGCGTTGCCCCGGCTGAGATCGGCAACCGAGTACGCGCCAGCCTGGATGTGGTGGGACTGGATTTGCCGCTGGACCATCCCACGCACCGGCTTTCCGGGGGACAGAAACAGCGCCTCGCATTGGCGGGTGTGCTGGCGATGGGCGCACGGGTCATTTGCTTGGACGAGCCGACGGCCAACATCGATCCGGCCGGTGTGCCGGTACTACGCGATGCGGCGATTACCGCGGCGGAGAGAACCGGTGCGGCGCTGATCGTGGTCGAGCATCGGGTGGATGCGTGGGTCGATGTGGTCGACCGCATCATCGTGCTGGGCCGCGAAGGTGTGATTGCCGATGGTGCGCCTCATCGAGTCTTGGAAGACCACGGGCAGGCTCTGACGGATGCTGGGGTGTGGATTCCGGATGCACCGCCCGCGCTGCCGGACGCGCGTTCCGTTGCCTGCGACCAGGACGGGCACCCTAGCGGTGACATCGCGATTGAAACCCGCGAGTTGGCCATCGGCTATGGCGCGAAGAAGTCTTGGTTCAGCGGTGGCGAAATTGTTGAACCGATTGCTCGCGGTGTATCAATTTCAATCCCATCTCAAGCTTCCACCTGCATTGTTGGTCACAATGGCAGCGGCAAGTCCACGTTAGCGCTGACGCTCGGCGGTCTGCTTGAGCCGATGGCGGGGACGGTCCAAGTGGCAGGCAGCGGTAGCGCGCCGTGGAAGTGGCCGTCGAAGAAGTTGGCTACTCGGATCGGCACGGTGTTCCAGGATCCTGAACACCAATTTGTCACCGGCACCGTGCTGGAAGAGTTGCAGCTCGGCCCCAAGCTCGTCGGTGTTAACGCCGATCAGCGCATCGAGGAATTGCTCGAGCGGCTCCGGTTGACGGCGCTGACCAAGGCGAACCCATTTTCGCTTTCCGGCGGTGAGAAGCGACGTCTGTCGGTGGCGACCATGCTGGCGACAGCGCCGGATATTGTGCTTCTCGACGAACCGACCTTCGGCCAAGACCGCCGGACATTCACCGAGCTGCTCACTTTGCTTCGCCAACTTGCAGACGACGGCCGAACTGTTATTTCGATTACCCACGATCCGTTGGTGGTCCAAGCGATGGGGGACTACGTCGTCGACATGGATGCGTTTCATCCGGAGCGGTCAGGCCGTGCGGCACCGGGACAGCGTGGTTCGGGGGAGCAGGCCGGTCCGAGCAGCAGTAAAGGTTCGCGCGGCCAGGGTGAAGCAGGAGGGACATCGTGACTGAAGTCGGTTCCGCCGGTACGGCTGAAGGTACGCAGAGCGCCGAGCAGAGTAAGCAGCCTTTCCTCGCGACGGTCAACCCGGTGGCGAGAGTTCTGGGCCTATTCTTGCTCACCACACCGCTGCTGATTTCCATCGACTGGGTCTCCGCAGTGGTCGCGCTTGTCTGCACGCTTTTCTTGGTGCCACTGTCGGGTTTGGATTTTCGTCGTTTTCTAGGACGCAGCCTGCCACTTCTTATCGCCGCGCCCATCTCGGGCATCTCGATGGCGCTCTACGGCAACCCGGAGGGCAAAGAGTATTTCTCCTTTCTGCTTGCGCATGTGACGGATAATTCCATTTCCCTGGCCATCGCGATCATGTTGCGTGTGCTGGCTATCGGTACTCCAGTTATCGTGCTGACAGCTAATATCGATCCCACCGATCTGGGCAATGGGCTGGCGCAGGTTCTCAAGCTGCCCAGCCGGTTTGTGCTGGCAACGGTGGCGAGTCTGCGGCTCATCGGTCTGTTCATCAGTGATTGGCAGGCGCTGACCCGAGCCCGTCGCGCACGCGGTTTGGGCGACCACGGCGCAATCCGCCGCACTATTTCCCAGGTGTTCGCTCTGCTGGTGTTTGCGCTGCGCCGCGGCACCAAGCTGGCCACCGCCATGGAAGCCCGCGGCTTTGGCGCACCGATTAAGCGCACATGGTGGCACACCTCGACATTGGCCGCGCGTGACTATGCCACCATGGCTGCCTGCCTCGCCATCGCCGTCGCAGCAATCGGCATTTCCGTGTGGGCCGGGGAGTTCCGCTTCCTGGGCGTGGCGTAGTAAAGGCGTTTCAATCACGATGATTCTGCTTATCGACGGCCGTTCCGGCAGTGGCAAAACCACCTTTTCGGCAAAGTTGCACAGTATCCTCGGCTGGCCAGTTATCCACTTGGAGGATGTCTATCCGGGCTGGTCTGGCCTGCAGAAAGCATCGGCCGCAGTCGCGGAGACCATTTTGAATCCCGCGCTACCGGCCGATGAGCGTGGTTATCACCGTTGGGACTGGTACGCCAGTGAATTCGCCGAGTGGGTACCCACGCCACCGGACTGCGCTCTCATTGTCGAAGGCTGCGGCGCTGTCACTGAAGCTAATCTTGCCGCTGCCCGCGCCATCGGCGACGGCAACGCCTGGGGAGTCTGGGTAGAGCTGGACACGCAGACTCGCTTTGCCCGCGCCATGGCTCGCGACGACCACTTCGAGGAACACTGGGACATGTGGGCCGAGCAGGAATCTCAGCACATGGCCAAGCACAATCCGCAACAGCTCGTCGACTGGACTATCAACGTCCCAGAACAGTTAACGTGGAAGCTCTGATGAGAAAAACGCTCGCGTGCCTCGGTGCAGGCTTCGGTTCCATGCTCCTCGTCGGCGGACTACGTGTCGCCGCTAGTTCGGAGCTACGCCCACCACGCCTGCCCAATCGCAGACCTCCGCGGTGGGTTCTTCCCGCAGTCGGTGCCGCGTGGACGCTGGCCAGCTACCGCGCCTATTACGCCCGCGCATCGCATCGCTTGACGACGCCCCTGCTCGCTGGCCTCGCAGTACCAGGAGCCGCAGCGATAGTTTTCGAGGCCGTTCGCCTTCGATGTGCTGTCAAAAAGCCAACTGTGCCGCCGCACACCGTGATTGTGCTGGGATGCGCATTGAAGAACAATCGGCCCTCGGCCCTGCTGGCCAAAAGATTGCAGCGAGCAGTAGCAGCGTGTGATGAGCGCACCGAGCGAATCATCTGCTCCGGTGGGCGCGGCAGTGAAGCAGTGACAGATGCCACCAGCTCCGAAGCGGACGCCATGGTGGAGTGGTTGGAGGCGAACGCTGGGGACGTCGTAAAGCGTGGCAACATCGAGTTGATTGCCGAGGACCAATCGACGAATACGTCGGAAAACATTGACTATGCGTGCGAGTTGATGCGTGGCGTAGACGGTGCGTTGAGCGCTGGAACGGTTGTTGTGACCAGTGATTTTCATGCGCCACGGGTAGCGAAGCTCGTGCGCGAACGGGGCCTGGAATCCTGGTGTGTCGTCGGAGCCTATACGCCGTTAAGGTACTGGGCGACATCGCTGCTGCGGGAATTCCTAGCGCAGTTTATTCTGTGGGCGCCGCGTGGCAACGCGAGAATTTTACGAATTTCGCGGGTGCAACAAAGTGTTAGCCATTAGTATCAAACGAAGATAATTACGTCGTGCGGTGATAG
This sequence comes from Corynebacterium sp. HMSC074C05, assembly GCF_001838325.1. Classification (NCBI taxonomy): domain Bacteria; kingdom Bacillati; phylum Actinomycetota; class Actinomycetes; order Mycobacteriales; family Corynebacteriaceae; genus Corynebacterium; species Corynebacterium sp. HMSC074C05. The sequence continues at coordinate 1,428 of NZ_KV836289.1, read as the reverse complement.
TGCTGCGTAGAAATGCGTAGAGCGCGATATCGACCACGACATCGGAATCATTAAATCGGGAGGAACACCCACATGGCTTTGACCCCAGGATTCGACCTGTTCCAGCTGCCAGAGGAGCACCAGGAGCTCCGCGCCGTTATCCGTGATCTGGCGGAGAAGCAGATTGCTCCGTACGCAGCGGACGTCGATGAGAACGAGCGTTTCCCGGAGGAGGCCCTGAAGGCTCTCAACGAGGCTGGCTTCAACGCCGTCCACGTGCCGGAGCAGTTCGGTGGTCAGGGTGCGGACTCGGTTGCGGCCTGCATCGTTATTGAGGAAGTTGCTCGCGTCTGTGGTTCGGCTTCTCTTATCCCGGCTGTGAACAAGCTGGGCACCATGGGCCTGATCCTCAAGGGCTCCGACGAGCTGAAGAGCAAGGTCCTGCCGGACATCGCCAACGGTGAAATGGCTTCCTACGCGCTGACTGAGCGCGAGGCTGGTTCCGATGCCGGTTCCATGAAGACCCGCGCTGTCCGTGAGGGCGATGAGTGGGTCCTCAACGGCTCCAAGTGCTTCATCACTAACGGTGGCCGCTCCACTTGGTACACCGTCATGGCTGTCACCGACCCGGAGAAGGGGGCCAACGGCATCTCCGCATTCATGGTTCACAAGGACGACGAGGGCTTCCGCGTCGGTGGCCTGGAGCACAAGCTGGGCATCAAGGGCTCCCCGACCGCGGAGCTGTACTTCGAAAACTGCCGTATCCCGGCTGACCGCATCATCGGCGAAGAGGGCACCGGTTTCAAGACCGCCCTGGAGACCCTGGACCACACCCGCCCGACTATTGGTGCACAGGCACTGGGTATTGCGCAGGGTGCTTACGACTACGCCGTCGGTTACGTGCAGGAGCGTCAGCAGTTCGGCAAGCCGATTGCTGCTTTCCAGAACACCCAGTTCATGCTGGCTGACATGCGTATGAAGATTGACGCTGCTCGCCTTATGGTCTACACCGCAGCCGCTAACGCTGAGCGTGGCACTGCTGAGGGCGGCGCTCGCCTGGGCATGATGGCCGCAAACGCCAAGGCTTTCGCCTCCGACGTTGCTATGCAGGTCACCACTGATGCCGTGCAGCTGCTCGGCGGTTACGGCTTCACCCGTGACTTCCCGGTTGAGCGCATGATGCGTGACGCCAAGATCACCCAGATCTACGAGGGCACCAACCAGATTTGCCGCATGGTCGCAGGTCGCCAGATCCTCGCAGACGCACAGAAGCGCTAATTACCAGCGCAAACGCTAAGCCCTCGCTACCAAGGCGGGGGCTTTTTCATGCCGCCACATCACCCAGAATTTGTCTATTAACCCCAATGCGAGTTACTGACTGCGTTTATGTTTGGCGACCGCGAGCCAATGCGAGTTACCGACTGCGTTTATGACAAAAATGGCCCGGTA
>NZ_KV836288.1:17281-83104 GCF_001838325.1 Corynebacterium sp. HMSC074C05 | reverse complement strand
CCATGATGCAATGACCGCCTGACCCTACCGCCCGGAAAATGGCTTGAAAGTGTCATAAGCTCGCACAGTTTCACATTTGCAGCCCGTAAATTTTCGGGTTGTCAGTTTTGCTACTTAACCCACTCTATGCTCGGAGGGTTTTGCGCCTGTGAGCGTAACTCGATTCTCCGTTGGAGGGGGAGAGAGTCGGTCACGCTGCAGGTTCTCTCACGTAACCTGGGACGCATGAGGCTCGACAATATAACCCGCCCCTTGCTGGCGTCCTTTTTCGCCGCGGTCGCGTGGAGTGTTTTGGGTGGGCTAATCTTGCCGGAGCCCAATCTCGCCTACGACGAAGGAATTGCGTCGTGGATCGTGTCCATACTGGTCTCAGTAATGCTGGTCGGAGCAATAGCTGTTTTTGCCGGTGATCGTTCGTCGGTCCGGGGGATGACCAGCGCGCGGAGCATTGTCGCAGCAGCTACCGGCGCAGGAATTGCTGCGCTTGGCGATTTGGCATTCCTATTTCTCACCACGCCGCCCGATGGCCAGGACGGCCTGGTCGTCGCCTATGTCGTGTTCTTCTACATCCCGCTACTATTTATCGGCGGATGGGCCGCCAGTGCCGCGATTAATCGGATGCGTAGGTGGTACCGGCAAGTGAAGAAAGAAAGAGAGGCCTAGCTGGCGACCGTGAGCTAGGCCTCTAACTTTGGAGTCGCCAGTGCCTGATGCGTCAGGTTAAGGCCGACCATCGTAACCTGCCAGGCGCGGAGAGCGTTTTTGGGGCGGGTCGGAGGCAATTGTCGACACCTTCATCGGACGTGAATCGGAATCGAAAGATTGCCCAGCCCCGAGGGGCGGATTCTTAGAACAGGCCAGTCGGGTTCTCGTCGTAAGAGACGAGCATGCACTTGGTCTCCTGGTAGTGCTCGAGCATCATCAAGTGATTCTCGCGGCCGATACCGGACTGCTTGTAACCGCCGAAGGCTGCGTGAGCAGGGTAGCTGTGGTAATTATTCACCCACACGCGGCCAGCCTGGATGCCGCGGGCAGCGCGGTAGGCGTTATTCTGGTTGCGGCTCCACACGCCGGCGCCAAGACCATAGATAGTGTCGTTGGCAATCTCGAGAGCCTCATCCAGAGTCTTGAAGGTTGTCACGGCCAGGACCGGGCCGAAAATCTCCTCGCGGAAGAAACGCATCGAGTTGTTGCCCCTAAAGATTGTCGGCTCGACGTAGTAGCCTCCCTCCAGCCCTTCGAGCTTGGCGACGTTGCCGCCGGTGAGAACCTCCGCGCCCTCCTTCGGCCCGGACTCCAAGTAACCGGAGATTTTGTCCAGCTGCTCCTGGGAGGCCTGGGCGCCCATCTGTACCGACGTATCCAGCGGGTTGCCGGTCTTAATCTGCTTAACGCGCTCGACCGCGAGCTTCAGGAACTCATCAGCGATGTCTTCGTGGACCAGGGCTCGCGACGGGCAGGTGCAGACCTCGCCCTGGTTCAACGCGAACATGGCCAGGCCCTCAATGCACTTCTCGCGGAACGCATCGTCGGCGTCCATGACGTCGGGGAAGAAGATGGACGGGGACTTGCCGCCGAGCTCCAGCGTGATCGGAATAATCTTGTCGGACACTGCCTTGTTGATTAGCTGGCCCACGGCAGTCGATCCGGTGAACGCAATTTTGGAGATCCGGTCGCTTGCGGTCAGCGCAGCACCGGCCTCGGTGCCGAGGCCATTGACGATGTTGAGAACGCCGTCCGGAAGCAAATCGGCGATAAGCTCGGTGAGCATGAGAATCGACGCGGGGGTCTGCTCTGCTGGCTTGAGCACGATGCAGTTGCCGGCGGCGAGGGCCGGGGCGATCTTCCATGCGGCCATCAGGAGGGGGAAGTTCCACGGGATAATCTGGCCGACGACGCCGAGTGGCTCGTGGAAGTGGTAGGCGACCGTGTTGTCGTCAATCTGCGAGATGCGCCCCTCCTGCGTGCGGGTGGCCCCGGCGAAGTAGCGGAAGTGGTCGATTGCGAGCGGGATGTCAGCGGCGAGGGTCTCGCGAATGGCCTTGCCGTTCTCCCAGGTCTCGGCGACAGCAATCTTCTCAAGGTTTTCCTCCAGACGGTCCGCGATGCGGTGGAGGATCAGCGCCCGCTCGGCCGCAGGAACCGAGGCCCAGGAGTCCTTCGCCTTGTGCGCGGCGTCGAGAGCGAGCTCAATGTCTTTCTCGTTAGACCGCGGAACCCGGCAGAAAACCTCACCCGTAACCGGGGTGGAGTTGTCCATGTATTGCCCGTCTACTGGAGGTGTCCACTTACCATCGATGAAATTTTCGTACTGCTCCTTGTACGTGAAGATTGCATCGGGGGTGCCGGGGTTGGCGTAAACAGTCATGTAGACACGTCCTTTCTATAGGGAAACAACAAACGTATGAGCCAACTTTAAATTGTGACTCGTGCCATAATCAACACTTATTTTTTCATCGCTTTTGCGAGAGATGCGATTGCTGCCGACCCTAAATCTGCCCCGACGTCGCCGTGAGAAATTCCAAAATTGCCCGCACACGGCGGTTTTCCTCGCCGGGCTCCAGATGCAGCTTCATAAAGATGTTGGACACGTGTTTCGCCACCGCCGCCCCGGAAAGCACGAGGTCATCGGCAATCTGCTTATTGGACTTGCCGCGTGCCATCAGCTCGAGCACTTCGCGTTCGCGCGCCGTTAAACTGGCTAGCCCCGATTTGCCGGACTGCATCAATGCCGTCGCCACATCAGGGTCAATCACCACGCCACCACCGGCGACAACTTCGAGCGAACCCAAGAAGTCCAGCACCTGGCCAACGCGGTCTTTGAGCAGATACCCGGTCCCGCCACTCGAGCTGCTGCCACTTGAGCCGGCCCCAGTACCAACCCCAGCACCTCCCGGCGAGAACAACTCACGCGCATACGCCGGCGCCACATACTGCGACAGCACCATGACATTCAGCTGCGGATAACGCTCGCGCAGTTCCACTGCGGCCCGCAGGCCGTCGTCACTCATCTTCGGAGGCATGCGCACATCGGTAATCACCAGGTCTGGCAGCTCGCCCGAGTCGTCAAACCGGTCATCGATGTCAGCCACTAGACCGTGGGCAGTATCGACCATCGCAATGACTTCATGTCCACGCTTTTCGACGAGTCCCGCGACCCCCTCCCGCAGGAGTGCCGAGTCATCCGCAATGACAATTTTCACTTTTTCGCCGCACCTTTCTTCTCCACGCTTTCCATATCCACACCTTCCATTTCTCCAATGCCCGATTCCCAGCGGTTCAACATCAAGGGAATTCTGGCTATTACCTGCGTTGGCCCGCCTTCGGGAGAGTGCATGGTCATCGCACCGTCGAAAGTAGCCAGACGCTCTTTCATACCCCGCAATCCGCGCCCCAATTTTGCCCCACCAGGGCCTTGGTCGGTAATTGAAATATTAAGTGTCTGATCTGAGGTGAGCAGCACAGAAACAGGGGCATTCGGCGCATATTTTGCTGCATTTGTCAGCACTTCTGCACAGAAAAAATATGCCGCGGCGAGCACGCTTTCCTCCAATTCCGGCAGGGGATAGGGAGTGTGCACAACCACGTGAGGGCCATATCCTTCAGCAATTTCCTCAACAGCCGCTTGCAGTCCGCGATCGCGCAATACCTGCGGATGGATGCCATGGACTGTTCGCCGCAAGGCCCGCAGGCCATCCTCCAAATGGCCGCGCGTTTCCGCCAGGAGCTGCATTAATTCCTCATTGTCCGTATTGGAGGCCTCTAATTCCGCAAGGCCCAATTTCATTGAAGCCGCAACAATGTATTGCTGAGCTCCGTCGTGGAGGTCGTTTTCAATGCGGCGACGTTCAATCTCGAAGGCTTCGGCAATTGTGCGTCGTGAAGCGGTAAGTTCGGCGATGCGGGCGGCGGCGGATTCTTCGTAGCTGCGTTTATGCGCTTTTTCGCGGCGGTTCGCGCCGATATATTTGCGGAAATAATCCTTCAGCTCCATAGTTTCCCATGGTACGAAAGCTCTGAACGCGGAGGAATTATTTTCCGGCATGGTAGACCTAGCACTACCGCAAAAGGAAAGTGAACACGGTGTTGAAATCGCGTCCGTGCGAGTGAAATGAGTGCCATGACAGAGAACAACAGCCCCAGAAACGCACGACTTTGTATCCGCGACATCACCAAGTCCTACAATTCCGCTCCCGTCCTCACCGGCATTTCGCTGACCATTGAGCCCGGCGAAACCGTTGCAGTCATGGGACCGTCCGGCTCTGGTAAGTCCACGCTGCTGCACTGCATGTCCGGCGTGTTGCTGCCGGATGACGGCGACGTCATCTTCGGTGATACCAAGATCAATTCGCTTTCCGACGCCGACCGCTCCGCCCTCCGCCTACACGACTTCGGCTTCGTTTTCCAGGATGGCCAGCTCCTGCCCGAGCTGACTGCCAGAGAAAACGTTGCTCTGCCAATGATTCTGCAGGGCAAGAAGCGCTCAACGTCACTCGCGCTTGCCGACGATGTCCTCAGCCGCCTGGGCCTAAAAGACCTCACGCGCCGTCGCCCAGGACAAATGTCCGGCGGTCAAGCGCAACGTGTGGCAATTGCCCGCGCGATGGCGGGGGAGCCAGGTGTCATCTTTGCTGATGAGCCGACTGGCGCGTTGGACCAGTCCACAGGTCATGAGGTCATGCAGCAACTGATTGCGTTGGTGGAGCAGACCGGCACGACGTTGGTGATGGTTACTCACGATGTGAAGGTGGCCGACTGGTGTCGTCGACGTGTGGAGATCCGCGATGGCCTGATTCACGACGACCGCCTGCTGGCAGGAGCGGAGGTTACAAAGTGCGCACCGTAACTGAAGCACCAAAACCCCAGAGAATCCCTACCGGCGCACTAGCGGACCTGAGCACGCGGCTGCAGCGCGCCGGGCGTGAATCCCATTCGGGAAACGGCTGGCTATCCGCATTGTCCGTGGTGGCGATGACCGTGAGTACCTGGTTGGCGTTGGTCGTCGTCGGTGGCACGACCATGTTTTACCGCCGTTGGCAGGCTGAGCCAAAGCTGCCGCCGAACCCAACGCCCGAGGATTACATGAATCAAGGTCAGGGCGAGATGTACCTGCAGCTGGCACTGGTGGCCTGCGTTTTTGTGATTCCGGCAATGGTTTCGCTGGTGGCACAGTCGGCGGTGCTTGGCGCTGCAGGGCGGGAGCAGCGATTGGCAACTCTGCGCTTGATTGGTCTGTCTAACGGGGCAGTTACACGCATGGTTATTATCGAAACCCTCGTATTGGCAGCTGTTGGGCTTGTGGTGGGCACGTTCTTGTCGGTTGCCACCGCGCCATTCTGGGCGATGATCAAGTTCGATAATGACTACCTGGATACCTGGGACATGTTGCTGCCTTGGTGGGGCTACCCGCTGGTCTGGGTTGCCGTGGTGCTTCTCGCGCTCTTTGCTGCTGTGGTTGGTTTGCGAAGGGTGATGATTTCGCCACTTGGCGTTAGCCGTAAAGACGTGCCCAAGTCGATGAAGGCATGGCGCATGATTGTGGCCGTTGTTATCGGTGCGGTTGTCCTGTACGTGGTTGCCAACTCCAATGTCGCGGGTGGGACCGTTACGGCCACGCTTGGTGTCGCAGCGATGATGTACCTGATGGTTTGGGCAATTGGCCTAGTGGCGCCTTTCTTTATCCAGCTTGTTGCCCGCATCTCCAGCTTCTTCGGTACTTCAAGTGATTTTGTGGCGACGCGACGAGTAGCGACTAACGCTAAGGAATCGTGGCGTCGAGTAAGTTCCATGGCCTTCCTGTCCCTGCTGCTTGGCTACACAATGATGGTGCCTGGCGAAGACAAGATTGAAGAAGTTGCGGATGTTACATTCGCGCACGATATTGCAACCGGTGTGACTATCACCTTCGTAATCGGCTTCATTCTGCTACTAGTATCGACGGTGCTGACGCAGGCCTCAGCCGTCTATGAAGAGGCCTCGCTGACAAAGGCATTGGACTTCATCGGTACGCCAATCACCTTCCATCGCACGGTCACTTTCAAGCAGACATTCTTCCCCATGCTTGCGACCAGCATCTTCGGCTTTGCCATGGGGGCACTGTTGGGAGCCGTCATGTTCGGTTCGGGCGCGTATGAAGTTACCTTTAGCCAACGCTCACTTGTTGTTGCGCTGGCGTACCTGTTGGGAGTTCTAGCAGTTGGTGCTGTGACCTTGGCTGTCGATCCACTGCGCCGAAAGCTGCTGGGGCGCCAGATTCGCCACAACGACTAGTCGACATTGCAACGACTGGTTGCCCTTAAAAGGGCAGTGGAGTGGCCGTGCAGTGGTGCTCGGCCAGTTCCTTAGGGTTCAACTTGAGGATTAGAGCCTGTAACCAACTGTGGTTCATCTGATAACCAAGCATTCATCTCACAACCACGTAATTTCTACCTCTGACTTTTAGCCTGAGGGCATGCGTACCTACGTGCTTGATACCTCGGTCCTGTTGTCCGATCCCCACGCCACCAAGAAGTTCGACGAGCACCAAGTTGTGCTTCCGCTGGTCGTGGTGAGTGAGTTGGAGGCCAAGCGCCACCACCCAGAGCTGGGGTGGTTCGCCCGAGAAGCGCTCCGTTTCCTCGAAGAGCTGCGTTACCGCTACGGCCACCTGGACCGGCCTGTGCCCGCCAATGATCTTGGCGGGTTTATGCATATTGAGCTCAATCACTCCGATCCTTCCATCCTCCCCGCTGGCTTCCGCACCGCCGAAAACGATCACCGTATTCTCGCTTGCGCCCTTAACCTTCAGCACGATGGCCATGATGTCGTGCTGGTCACCAAGGACATTCCGCTTCGCGTTAAGGCTGGTGCGGTGGGATTGCCTGCCGACGATTACCGCGCCCAGGACGTTGTACTGACTGGGTACTCGGGAATGGTGGAAGTGGATGTCGACCCGGAGGAAATTGATCGTCTCTTCGCCAATGGCTTTCTGGAGCTCGAGCAGGTTCAGGAGCAGCCGCTACACTGCGGCGTGCAGCTCAGCGCCGGTAGCCAGTCTGCGCTGGCACGGGTGAGCGCCCCGGGCGTCGTCAAGCTGGTGCGGGGCGATACTGAGGCGTTTGGGCTGAAGGGGCGGTCGGCGGAGCAGCGTGTTGCGCTCGACCTGCTGTTGGATGACTCGGTGGGGATTGTGTCCCTCGGCGGCCGAGCCGGCACGGGTAAGTCGGCGCTTGCGCTGTGCGCGGGTCTGGAGTCGGTGCTGGAGCGCGGACTGCATCGCCGAATCGTGGTGTTTCGTCCGCTCTACGCGGTCGGTGGCCAGAACCTTGGTTACCTGCCCGGTAGTGAGGACGAAAAGATGAACCCGTGGGCGCAGGCTGTCTACGACACGCTGGAGGGGCTGGTCTCGGAGAACGTCATGGATGAGATTGCCTCGCGCGACATGCTAGAGGTACTGCCGTTGACTCACATTCGCGGTCGTAGCCTGCATGACAGCTTCGTGATTGTCGATGAGGCACAGTCGCTGGAGCGCAACGTACTGCTGACGGTGCTGTCGCGTCTTGGTAGCAATTCCCGGGTCATCCTTACGCACGATGTGGCGCAGCGTGACAACCTGCGCGTCGGCCGCCATGACGGTGTACAGGCGGTGATTGAAAAACTCAAGGGTAATGAGCTTTTTGCACACATCACGCTGAAGCGCTCGGAGCGCTCGAAGATTGCCGAGCTGGTCACCAGCATGCTGGATTAGCGGCGACGGTCGCGTTAAGCATCGCCGCCTTATAAGAAGGTAGGCCGTCGAAGCGCAGTTAGGCTTCGACGCTTATAGAGCGCTAGTAAACGCTGATAGCGGGAAAGTCCTCCGCCTCGACCATCTCTAGCAGCTTCTCGCGGCGGACAAACGCGGAGCATGCGCCGACCGCCTGTACGGCTGCTGCACCCGCGGCGGTGGCCAGAGGGATGGCGTCGTAAAGCGAGGTACCCTTAGCCAGTTCCGCGGTGAGCGTGCCGACGAACGCATCACCGGAGCCAGTGCCGTCGACAATCTTCTCCTCTGGCAGCTTGAGCGCGGGGTGCTCGTAGATTGTCGGCTCGTCATCGATACCGTCGGAGTGCTGTGCGAAGAGACAGCCGTGGTCGCCGCGGAGCATGATGACGCTGGGGCAGTACTGCAGTAGTGCCTCGAGCTGTGCGCGGTAGTCGGTAGCGCGGATACCCTCGGCGATGTCCAGGCGACGGATTGTTTCCCAGGCGCCCTTCATATTGACAATCAGCGGATCTGCATGGTCAATCAGCGCAGGTGTAACGGTTACGACCGGATTGAGGTTCAGTACCAGTCGCGCGCTGTACATGGATGCGACGGACGCGATGGCCTCAGTTGCTTCCGGGAGGAGCTCGCCCTGTGCGAGCACGACATCCGCTGATGCGAACTCATCGACGAAATCGGTGGGGTCCGTCAGTGCGTCGGCACCGCGCTGGACAAAAATGACCGGGCGGCCCTTGCGGTTCGTTGCAACGAAAGCGCTGCCGGTCGGCAAATCCCAGGAAGTCTTAATGGAGTGGACATCTACGCCGTGTGCGTTGAGTTCCTCGACCACGACGTCCGCAGCGCGATCCTCACCAACCGTACCGGCCATGACAGCACGGACACCGTCGTAAGCAATGGCAACGGCCTGGTTAGCGCCCTTACCGCCTAGCGAATTAGTGCCGTCATCAACGATGAGCGTGCCACCTTCGGCGGGGACGCTATCGACCTGGACCAGGGTATCTAGGTGGATCGATCCGCATACAACGACGGTTGGATTCTCATTCAGGTCAGGATTCGGCTGCATAAAAATATAGGATAGTCGCGAATTGAAATCCGCGTTGGCCGCCCGGTTCCACGCCCGTCAGAGCTCGCGAATCCATGCCCTACAATCGATGGCTATGGCAAAACTGTACTTCCGCTACGGAACCATGAACAGCGGAAAATCCATCGAGGTCCTTCGCGTCGCCCACAACTACCGCGAGCGCGATATGCGGCCGTTGATCGCCAAACCGGCCGTGGATACTTTGGCTGACGGCGACGTGCACTCCCGCATCGGAATCGCGGAACGCGCGCACCTCATCCACGACGGCGATGACCTTTCCTCGCTTGCCGACGGCCACGATTGCCTAATCATCGATGAAGCACAGTTTCTCACCCCTGACCAGGTTGACCAGTTGCTGGGCATTACCCTTCGCGGTACTCCGGTGCTCTGCTATGGCCTGCGTACCGACTTTCGCACGCATGCCTTCCCGGGCTCCCAGCGATTGCTTGAAGTCGCCCACACCATTGAGGAAATTAAGACAATTTGTACCTGTGGGCAGAAGGCCATCTTTACGGCGCGGTTGAACCCGGACGGCAGCATTATTCTCGACGGTGAGACCGTGGAAATTGAGGCGCTCGAAGCGCCGAAGTACATCTCCCTGTGCGCCAGCTGTTACAACCGGATGTCGGGTAAATGGGCGTGAGCGGGGACGTGTTGGGCAGTTCCGGGACTAGAGTGCGACAAGAAAACGCACGACGAAAAATAGGGAACAAAAAGGGAACAGCCCTGGCAGTTGAACTGTGGAAGTTCGCCCACCAGGGCATTTAGTGCCCCCACCAGGGCTCGAACCTGGGACAAAAGGATTATGAGTCAACCGCTCGGCTACTCATTTTTGAGTAGCGGGGCTGACCTGCGGTTTTACAGATTTCGTGTTTATCGCTGAAAACCGGCGCACCGTGCGGGCTAGCACGATGTTATACTGAATGCAAACCAAATAAATTTTCCCACCCCCGATTGAGTGGTTTTCCACTCAATCCCGAACTTTGCTACTCATCTACATCTAGCCCCCCGCGACTAGCGACGTCCAAGCGATACCGAGCGAAACGGGAGCGGGAGCAAGCGCAGTGCGAGGTGAGGTCGAGGAGGGGGCGCGAACGACCGCAAGGTCGCACGCGCAAGCCCCCGACGCTGACCGAGTCCGAAACGGAGCGACGCGGACGCGGGAGTGCGAGCGAGTGTGAGCGCAGGCGGAGTGACCGGGAGCAGGGGGCGCACCGAACAGCGCCGACAGGCGCGTGAGGTGCAGTGGCACAGGGCTTGTCTTGTGTGCCACAACTCCACGGAAGTGGAAAAAGGGGAAAACAAAACATCGTATCAAGTGGAACGGATTAGGAAATGTTGACTACTACCGATGAGTTGGACAAGGTGATGCCGTGGCTATCGCCTGTGGTACTTGACAGTTCAACAGGCGATGGGTCGCTCATTCGGGAGCTCCGTGAAAAACTCCCTAGTGCCCTTGAGCCGCGTGAGGACGATGAACGTCAGGAGTCCTACCTAATCCACGTTTCCCCAGGGACTATCCAACTGTCATGTCGTGACCTCCAGGCACTCGATAGGCGAATCGCTGCCCAGGAAAAAGAGGAACGCGAACGCGCTCGCGTTAGTGAGGAAATCGCGTTTCGTCGAAAGGTCACCGATCTTTACGACGCAATGGAGAGTATTTTGTGTCAGCTAGAGGATCAAGCCGGGTGGCTAGTAGACAGTAGGCGGGAAAGGGGACTGCGAGGTGAGGAGCCTGGGGTTGTGGGGAGTAAGCAGGCGAAACGCCTATTGGAGGAGGTGCCTGCGATTGGACATGACCTAGCTGTGATGGAGTTCGTTGCCGATGAGTCGTTGCGTAAGAGAGATTTTGACTACGAGGTGCTTCAGTGGCATTACGACGAGTTGGTTCGCGGTTCTTGTCCGCAATGGATGTTCTGGCGACTCATGCCCCTTTTTGATGACATTTTGGGTGAGAAGAAATTCCCGCGAAAGATTAAGCATTGGTCGGCGAAGAGTCGCCGGCGCATGCTCAAAACTTGCTCCGAGTTGGATTGGGCGCCCATTATCGAAAAGTCTATGACCGACCAGTACAGCATGGCGATGGTCACTCTGACCTACCCTGGCGCTGGGCAAAAGTGGTTGGATTATGTCCCGTCTGCCGAGGTTGCTCAGAAGCATTTTGCGGCATTCCAGGAACGTTTTTACCGCGCATGGGGTGAAAGGATTTCGGGAATCTGGAAAAGGGAGTTTCAGCGTCGCGGTGCTCCTCACCTGCACATTCTCATGCTCATTCCGACCTGGGGCATTACTCGTGACCGCAAATCTGAGTACATCGAAGAGACAAAGAAGATGTTTTTTCGCGAGTGGGTTTCAGTGGCATGGGCTGAAATCGTTGGCGCAGACGGTCTCGACTTCTATCGACACCTTGCAGCAGGTACGGGTGTTGACGCGATCGAGGAATTTTCCAGTGCAAAAAATATTGCGGGCTATTTTCTCAAGTACGCAGGTAAAGGCGAAAAAGAGTATCAGAATTTTCCTCCCCGCGCATGGACTGACGCGGGGCAATCAGTAGGGCGCTTCTGGGGTGCAATCGGATTGAAAAAATGTATCCGCACCGTACTCGTCACTGCGCAGGAGTTTGCGGCTTGGGGTCGTCTCCTGCAACGTTGGTGCCGGTCAAAATTTCCTGGTAAAAGGCGGTTTCGTGGGAATTCTCATGCCGGTTGGATGCTCACTGATGATGGACACGGCACGGTAGCACTCGTGCAGGACTTGGCGCGAAGTTGGCAAGCGCTCGGCGGTAGCGTGCTCGATTCTCCACCTGTTGGTATGCGGGGAAGTGTTTTTTCTAGGCTTCGTTGAGTGGTTTACCGCTCTGTTGATTGGTTTTCTTCCGTCATTTCCTCGGCGATGTGAACATTTCCCTTTTTTATCCAGTCCCTAATTGAGGCTTGTGAGATTCCAAATTCTCCGGCGAGCTGTCTTTGGGTGACTCCGGGGTAGGCAGCGGTCAAGGCAGTAAACATGTAGATCAATTTTCGCCCTTTTTCTTCCTGCTCAAGCAGGCGTTTTACCGCGGTGATGTTCGCTTGAACGCTAGCGTCGATATTCCCTTGGGTTTTTATGCTTTTTCCGAGTTCTTCTGCAAGTCTGCGACCCTCGCGAGCGGTGAGATTTCCCATGTCTTCCATGAGCATTAGGGTAGCGGCTATAGCAGGAAATCACCAGGTTGAGAGGTTGACCGCGCGCATGAAAGGTTTTGTGCTATACTGTTGTCAGAAGGAAAAAGAGTATCGGATAAAATCAGTGATTCGGCACTCGGCAAGTCGCCTCCTTTTTTCATCACTAAGTGAGTGGAAAACCACTCAAGAAAGAGGTAAATCGTGCGTTTTCCCGCAAATGGTCTCCGCGTCATTACTACCGCTGCCACCGAGTCGCGCCCGGTCTATGAGTACATCGACGGAAAGCGTTCCGACGTTGTGAAAAAGGACGAAAAGGGTCGCGAGATGCATCGCGTCGCTGGACTGTCCGCAGTCTGGCAGGGCGAAGCCATTGAGGTCTCCGTCGTACTCCCGACCGCGTTCACGCTGTCCCCGTACACCGTGTATGCAGCCGGTGGCGATGGATTTGTCGAAATCGGCGCTCGCGCCGAGACTGAACGCTTCGCGTCCAACCGCTACAGCCTGTACACCTCCGAGGTAAAGGCTGCGGGTTCCTACGCGGAACTGGTCGAGGGTAAGTAAAAGTCTCTCGTCACCTGTGGGTTCCGCACCGTCTGTGTGTTGGTGCGGTTCGCCAGGGGAGAACCGACGAGGAACCCCTCTATTTCTGTTCCACCTATATATAAGGAGTCCCTAGATGGATTTCACTTCCATTGTTGTTCTGTGTGCGGTGTGTTTCATCGCGGTCTATGTCGTGGCGAGCGTCTATGAACATCGTCACCCGCCGGTGCCCGCTGGTCTGAAAATGCTCACCGAATCAGAGCGTTCTGATCTTCGTTCTCACGAGGAAGAGTTTATGTTGCGCTGGGGTGATGTGGAAGCTTGTAAAGATTTTTTCGAAGCAACCCAGGTTTTTTCCGGTGATGAAACTGGGCTTGAACCCGAAAATCGGCAGTATCCGCGCCCGATTCGGGCGGAAAAAACCTCCCGAGGCGTCGAGGTGGTTTTGCAGCTGCCCATTGGTATCGACGCGGAAGATATCGAAAGGGCTATTCGTCGCGGCGGTGAATGGGTGTCTATCGACGGCATTTCGGACACCGTGGTAGAGCGTAAAAGCCCTGGTCGTGTGGTTGTTCGTGCGGTCACTCGTGCGGCGTTCGAGCGAGACTTGGGTAGTGATTTCCTGTGATGTTGACAGATACGCGTCCGTGGGCTGTTGATGAGGACGGTCGTTCTGTGGTCTGGGAGCCTACCGATGTGGGTCACGTGGTCATCTCGGGCATTACCCGCACAGGTAAGTCTAAAGGTTCGCAATCTCTGATTGTTGGGACTTTGTGTCCTTGGGTTCAGTATGTGGGGGTCGACCCAAGCGCGGGTTTGCTCAAACCTTTGAAACATTTTTCTGGTCGCCCGTCTGATTTTGTTTTGGGGTCTGACCCCGACTGGATAGATAACGCGGTCATACTCTTGGAGCGGTGTGTAGAGGTCATGCGTGACCGCATTGGTTCTCTTGGTTGGGCGGAAAAAATTAATGATTTTTCCACCGAGGTTCCCGTAGTTGTTGTTGTCCTTGAGGAATACGCGAACCTGCTGGTTGCGGCTGAAAATCATGGCAAAGACGGCAAGAAAATCCGCGCAAAAATTGTTTCGCTGGTTGGCACTCTGCTGCGTGAGGGTGCAAAGGTTGGCGTGACTGTGCTCACGATCTTGCAGCGCGCCGAGGCAGCTGTGCTCCATGACCGAAGCCAGTACAGTCTGCGGATTTCCTACCGACAGGACAACCTCGATTCAATAAAAATGTTGTTTGACCAGCCGGAACAGTCTGATGTGTCTCGGATTGTGGCTTTGTCTCCTGGTCGGGGTGTGCTCTCTGACAACGGGCAAGCGCTTCGATGGTTCCAAACCCCTAATCCTGCTTATGCGGACTATGTGCGCACCGTAGAGGAGCGCATTTATACAGGTCACACACCACTTTTGGAGGAAAATCATGAGTAAAAACGCTGCTACGGTTGCTGTCGCTGCGACTGCCGTCGTTGGAGTTGGTGCCCTGGTGCTCACTGGCGCTCTGGCTGGTGGCTCGGGTTCTTCGGCTCCGTCACCCACCCCTGCGGATAGTGTGGCGGAAGTCTGCGAGGGCATGTTTGTAGACCATGGCGAGTGTCAAATCGCGAAGGCTCGGCAGGCTGCGGAGGAAGCATGCGATTTCGACCCGACTGATGAGTTTTTTGCTGATGTGAGGGCACGTCAGTGTGAAAGCGCCCAGGATCGTTCGGTGGAGGTGGAGCGACTGTATGGTATGCCGGAAAATCCGTCTGACCTGCAGATTTCGCCGGTTACGGCTCCCTATGCTGCCAACACAGAACGTGTCTGTATGACCTACGAGGACACGGTGCGTTCCACTGGTGAGACGCTGCCGTCTCGCTGTGTTGTGCGGTTGGTGTCTACCTAGCCCCGGTGGGGGAGTACAGAGGGGGGCGCTAGCCCCCTCTTTGTCCTTGACTCGTCGCCCACGGTGACCCCCTAGTTTCGTTCTGCGTCGCCTGCCCTGGGTGACCCTGCACCCTCTTTGTGTCTCTTCTTTGATTCGCGCCCGCGACGGCGGGCGCTCTTTACCTTTCCCCTGATAAACGGTGATTTTTATGACTTCCTCAACCCCCTTGTTCTCTGATTATTCTCGTGGTTGGCTGGCTCTCCACCCTGTCGCACCCAAGACTTATGAGGACTACTCCTGGCTTCTGCGGACATACCTTATCCCCGCGTTCGGTGATGTCCCCATCGGTGATATCAGTTACCGCGATATTCAGTCATGGGTTATTGAGACCGCACCCCGCGCATACCACCAGGTACGCCAGAGTCTTTCGATTTTGCGCCAGGTGTACCATCTCGCCCAGGTGGAAGACCTGGTTAGCAAATCCCCAGTTGACCTCGTAAAACTGCCACCCGCACCGCGTCCGGTGCCCGACCCTCTTAGTCCGTCTGGCGTTCAAAAAATTGCAGCCGAACTTACTGGTCGCGACCGACTGATGTTCCTCACACTGGTTTTTGGCGGGCTTCGTTTTTCTGAACTCGCGGCTCTGACTCCCGCCTCGATCAAAGATGGTTACATCGTGGTGTCTGGCGGTATCATGCCCGCTCGCGGTGGCGGCTGGATTCACTCCGACGGGAAAACTCACCAAAAGAGACGCGTGTATCTTCCCGGTTTTTTGGTGTCTGACCTGCGCGATTATGCGGACTCGGTAGGTACCGACCTTTTGTTTACTTCCACTGTTGGAACTCCGGTACATCGCACTAACTGGCATATGCGCAGTCTGGCTCCTGCCTGTGACCGCGCTGGTGTTCGACGGGTCACACCTCATGCCCTCCGGGATACCTGTGCGAGTTTGTGTTTGCGTGCTGGTATTGCCCCTCAGGTGGTTGCGGCTCACCTCGGGCATAGCGATTCGGCTACAACGCTGCGGCATTACGCGGGGGTAGTCACTGGCGACCTGTCCTCGCTGTCTATGACACTGCAACGTGAAATTTCCGGTGTAGTGCCCCCAGCAGGGCTCGAACCTGCGACAAAAGGATTATGAGTCCTCTGCTCTAACCGACTGAGCTATAGGGGCAAGGCTCGAGCGCTGTGAAGCGGCAATTAAGCGCTATTAATTAGCGCCCGAGGCCTCATAGCATCATAGCAATCTGCCACTGCGTGGTGATAAAAGCCCTATAGCCAGCAGGTTCTGTTGCCATTGCGCGGATTCAATGAAGCTGAGTCTTCCGCAAAGTTACGACTTTCGGTTGATGAATCAGTGCTTGGACACTTCTAGCATTAATCCTATGAGTACGAAACCTTCCTTGAGCAGCGCCGACGTCTCAGCCGACGCACAACCCGGTGCCACAGCGAAAGCGGAGGGCACCACCGCCACGGCGATCGCTAGCGATGAGCAAATCGCTGAGTTCTCGGCCTCGCCACAGCGCTGGTGGGGCCTGCTCGTGCTCGCGGTTGGTCTCGGCATGATCGTCCTGGACGGAACCATCGTTGGTGTTTCACTGCCGACTATCATTTCGGAGCTGGGCCTCGACATCGTCGGTGCGCAGTGGATTACCACTATTTACTCCGTCGTCTTCGCCGCGCTGCTGCTAACCTCTGGCCGTGCTGGTGATCGCTTCGGCCGCCGAACCCTTTTTCTCGTCGGTCTGGTCATCTTCACGGTCGGCTCCGTTGTGGCCGCGCTTTCCACATCCTTGGCCCCGTTGGTCATGGCCCGCGTTATCCAGGGCATTGGTGGCGCGTGCATTCTACCGTCGACACTGTCCAGCGTTAACGCACTGTTCCGTGACAAAGATCGCGCCACCGCATTCGGCATCTGGGGTGCGGTCATGTCCGGTGCCGCAGCAGTCGGCCCGCTCTTGGGTGGCGTCCTTACTCAATTCGCTGGTTGGGAAGCCATCTTCTGGGTCAATGTTCCCATCGCCGTGGTGCTCTTTATCCTTGCGCTGCGTTGGGTACCGAACACCGCGGGCGATACCAATGGCGCTGGTGGTTTCGACGTTCTCGGCCTGCTGCTATCTGGAATCGGCTTTGGTGCCGTGGTCTTCGGCATCATTCAGGGTGCCAAGATTGGGTTTGCTTTTCCCTCCGCGCCCGTCGTCACGCTCTTAGTTGGTGCGGTGGTGCTCGTCGCCTTCGTGCTGTGGGAGAATCGTCGTCGAAAGAACGCGGATCCTGCGCTGTTGGATGTGTCGATGTTCTCTTACGCCACGTTCAGCTGGGGTAATACCACGGCGATGCTCGTCGCGGTGGGTGAGTTCGCGCTGGTCTTCGTGCTGCCGCTTTACTTGGTGTCGGCGATTGGCTTGTCGACGATCGCAACTGGCCTGGTCCTGGCAGCGATGGCTCTCGGCGCGTTTTTCGCAGGTGCCATGGCACGTCATCTAGCGGCCCGAATCACCCCGGCCGGTGTGGTGATTGTGGGGCTTGGCCTCGAGGTCTTCGGCTCGCTGCAGTTGGCGGCGGAAGAGCGTGTTGATCTGCCACTGTGGCTCGTTGTGTTTGCGCTGATTATCTATGGTCTGGGGCTTGGTCTGGCATCGGCGCAGCTGACCTCGCTGGTGCTCGGCGATATTCCGGTGCGTCTGTCGGGGCAGGCGTCGGCGACGCAGTCGACAATTCGGCAGATTGGTTCCGCCCTCGGTGCAGCGCTCGGTGGCATGGCGCTGACGATTGGACTGGATCGTGAGATTGCGAAGCTGGCACCGGGTCTGGAGCAGATGGGGCAGGGGCTGAAAGATTCTGCCGGCTCTATGCTGATTGGTCTGCGGGCGCAGGGTGCTCCAGACGGTGTATTGATCCCGCTGACAAATGCGTTTGCACATGCCACACAGTTCGCGCTGTATTCCGCCGTCGGTGCGCTGACTATCGGTTTCCTCTGCTCGCTAAAGGTGCTGCAGCTGCGCAAGCAGGCTGAGAAATCGAATTAGCGATGTGGAATATTCGGGTGAGGGACAGTGTTGGAAATTGGTGTCACAACATCAATCGTGGCAGTCTTATCGTTTGTCTCTTAACCGGACTTGCTAGGTAGAAATGACCAACATGAAAATGCTCACAAAGCGGCGTTGGCTCGATTACGGCCGAATTTCCACTTCCTCCTGTCGCTAAACACTTCGGGCTTCCGCCGTCGTTGCGCCTATCACTTCGAGGCTGAGCCCAGCGGTCCCGGATGCCCCATCACGCGTATGTGCCAGACGGGCTTAAGGCGCGGCACAAGTGTTTTCAGAGAAATAAAACTCCAGGAGGAAAAGTGAATAAATTTAAATGGGCGACCGGCTTCGGTGCCCAAGTTGTCTATGGCCTGATTATTGGTCTCATTTTGGGCTTCATGGCCCGCAGTACTGGCGATGACTCCTCGCTGCGCACAGCGCTCGACGAGGTCGGCAGTACCTACGTCACGCTGTTGAAGCTGCTCATCCCGCCACTAGTTGTCACCGCGGTGGTGGTGTCGATTGCCAACCTGCGTCAGGTCGCAGGTGCAGCCAAGCTGGCTGTTTCGACGCTTATTTGGTTCGCCATAACATCCTTTGTATCGGTGGTTATTGCCATTGGCCTGGGCTTGCTTATCAAGCCGGGCGTTAACTCCGGCGTCGATGCCTCGGCTGCACAGGAACCGGATTCTGTGGGGTCGTGGTGGGGATTCCTGCAGAGCATTGTCCCGCAGAACTTCCTCGGCCTTGGTGTGAAGATCAGCGAATCTGACGGTGCTGTATCCGGCTCGCTGAACTTCAACGTCCTGCAGCTGCTGGTCATCGCGATTGTCTTCGGTATTGCCGCAGTAAAGGTCGGCCCGAAGGCTGAACCGTTCATCGAGTTCTCCGGCTCTCTTTTGACCATCGTGCAGAAGGTGCTGTGGTGGGTTATCCGTCTGGCACCAATCGGTACTGCGGCTCTGATCGGTCATGCTGTCGCTGAGTACGGTTGGGAAGCACTTGGCAGCCTGGGCAAGTTCGCCATTGCCATCTACATTGGCCTGTTCCTGGTTATCGCAGTTGTGTACCCAGTTGTGCTGAAGATTCATGGCATTAGCCCAATCGACTTCTTCCGTCGCGTCTGGCCAGTGACCTCGCTCGGCTTCTTTACTCGTTCGTCGATGGGCGTCATGCCGGTCACTGAGCGCGTTGTCTCGCGTCGTCTGGCAGTGCCGGATGAGTACGCCTCTTTCGCAGTGCCGCTGGGTGCTACCACGAAGATGGATGGTTGCGCTGCCATTTACCCGGCTATCGCAGCTATCTTCGTGTCGCAGTTCTACGGGGTACCGCTGGACTTCACGGACTACCTGCTCATCATCTTCGTCTCCGTTATCGGTTCGGCTGCAACTGCTGGCACCACCGGCGCTACCGTCATGCTGACCCTGACTCTGTCGACTCTCGGCTTGCCACTTGCCGGCGTCGGCCTCCTGCTGGCTGTTGAGCCGATTGTGGATATGGGACGCACCGCGGTGAACGTCACCGGCCAGGCCGTGGTCCCATTGGTCGTCGCAAAGCGTGCAGGAATTTGGGACCAGGGCGAGTGGGACGCAAGCGCCAACGCCGACCTGTCGCCAGCCGACGATCCAGCCGACGAGTCTGCGGACGCGCCTGCTGGGAAGTCCACGTCTGCCGCGCTTGCGTAGTCTTGAGGACATGACTTCTTGGAAGCCCTCTGTTCTTGCGCCAATCGACCAGTGGCCAGTCAATACGGTCGCGGCTGCCGTGCGTGCCGACGATGGCAGTTGGCACACCCACGGTGATAGCGGTCGCGTTTTTGAACTGGCCAGTGTGACCAAGCTGTTGGCGGCCGTGGGAATGCTTGTGGCCGTCGAAGAAGGTGCGGTGGAGCTCGACCAAGAGCTCACGCCACCGGGTCACGGCGCGACTGTGCGTCACCTCTTAGCGCACGCCGGCGGGGTGGGGTTTGCCAGCCGTGAGCTGGAAAAGGAACCGGGGGAGCGACGCATTTACTCCTCCGCGGGCTTTGACATCATCGCCGATGCCATCGCTGCGGAGGCAGAGATGCCGTTTAGTGAATACCTGCGCCAGGCCGTGTTTGAGCCGCTGGGGATGGAAGATTCCGTGCTGGATGGCTCGGCAGGACATGGCGCGCGTAGCAGCGTCGCTAATTTGATGGCCTTCGTCGATGAGGTTCTCGCCCCGACTCTGCTGCATCCCGATACCGTGACCGAAGCGTTGACCGTGCAGTTCCCAGGCCTGAATGGTGTGGTGCCGGGCTATGGTATGCAACGTCCGGCCGATTGGGGCCTGGGATTTGAGATCTTCGGACGCCCCGATTCCAAGCAGGGGCTGTGGTTTGGTGCCTCGATGCCCAAGGATGTCGCAGGCCATTTTGGGCAGGCGGGCACATTCCTGTGGCTGCATCGTCCAACCGGCCGGGCGGCAATCGCTTTAACCGATCGAGCATTCGGTGAGTGGGCAAAGCCGCTGTGGACGGATTTCAATGATGAACTCTGGCGTGAGCTGGAAGAACACGCTAAAGATTAAGGGGATATGAGCTAAGTCGGCGTCGCTTGCGGCGCCGATTTTTCGTCTCAGCGCTAAATCACATCTGGGGGATTAAGGACAACTTGAGGGTTGCCAGCAGCCGTCTCGGAAATAACAATCATAAACACGTGCAACGTAAACCTCAGAAGTGTTGTTTTACCGCAGTGCTTTTTCTGCAGTGTGGCAAGTGTCGTTGGATGAGTTCGTAGGGGAAGACGAATCTCGTCTTACACCAATTGACCGCAACTTTTCCGAGGACCTTCGTCTATGCGCACCCAACTTTCAGGCGTTCTGTGGATTCACAGCATGCCAGGGCCGCTGCAACCACACATCACGTGGGCGCTGGCTCGACTCAGCATGCCCGATGGCACTAAGCCAGGCCGGGATATTTGGCGTGCGACCGACCAGGATGCCACTTTGTGCGCCGAGGTGCCTTTCACTGCAAGTGCTGACACCATCGCCACACTGGTGGACAACCTGGCTAGGTGGCCGCGCCTCTATTTCGAGCTGGCGCAAGACCCAGCCGTGGATGATGACGGCTACGCCATCGACGGTATGCGCTACTGCCATACCCCGCAGCTGGGGACTTTCGCCGGACAGACCGATGCCGCCGGAAACATCGTGGTCAACGAAGATGCACTGCGTTCCATCATGGCGTGCGGCGGCGACATCGCAGGCGCCCTTGACGCGGCCGTCGGCGGGCCGTGGGACCGCGTGTTAGAGCCGATGCGCATGATGACGGCGGGCTACGCCCCCGAAGAATGCTTTACGACGTCCGCCCCTGCCGGGCCCGACAGTGCCAGCGGCAACTCGACCGCTGGCAACGCAGACCTCGGTGGGGTAGAGGCAGCTAACGTGCTGCAGCTCTACCCGCGCCGGGCGGCGATGTAGTCAACTACATCGCCGAGGGTCTTAAACGAGGAAATGTCCTCGTCCTCAACGCGGGCTCCCAGCTCTTCCTCGCAGCGGACGGCCAACTCTACGACGCTTAGGCGGTCAAAGCCGTAGTCGGTCAGCGGAGTGGAGAGCTCTAGGGACTCCACCTCGTCGTTAGCCATCTTTTTGACGATTGCCGCGACCTCGCCGTGAAGACCTGCGGGCAGGTCAGTGTCGGCGGAACCCTTCTTCGAGCCCGCGTTCGCTGCATTGGGTGAGGCATCGTCAGCGTCACCGGTGACCTGTGTGCCCAGTAGGGCGCTGAGCTGATCTCCAAGACTAGAGGTCATTATTCAGCGTCCTGAGTGGTTGCGGTTGGATCGGTAATCTGCAGCTCTTCGGCTGCTTCCTGGGCGACACTCTTGTCGAGCTTGCCAGCGCGTGCCAGTGCGGCCAGAGCCGCAACAGCGACTGACTCGCCGTCGGAGTTGAAGTAGCGGCGAGCGGCCGGACGGGTATCCGAGAAGCCGTAGCCGTCGGTGCCGAGGACGGTGTAGTCACCCGGAACCCACTTGCGAATCTGCTCCGGTACCGCACGCTGGAAGTCGGTCACTGCGATGAACGGCCCATCGGTGTCGGACAGCTGGCGGGTAACGAAGGCGTCGTCGACCTCTTCAGCAGGGTTGTGTAGACGCTCGGTGTCGCGCTGGTGCCCATCGCGGGCCAGCTCATTCCACGAGGTCACCGAGTAAATCGAGGAAGCTACACCGTAGTCTTCCAGGATGTCTGCGGCGCGTAGCGCCTCCTGCATACCAATGCCGGAAGCCAGCAGGTTGACATGCTTGTCGCCCTCAGCCTTGCGGAAGCGGTAGATACCGCCAAGCAGCCCCTCGACATCGAGATCTTCTGGGACAGCCGGCTGCGAAGTCGGCTCATTGTAGATAGTCAGGTAGTAGATGACATCTTCGCCGCGCTCCGGGCCGTACATGCGGTCAATGCCGTCGCAGACGATGTAGGCAATCTCGTAGGCGAACGCCGGGTCGTAGGAGACCACAGACGGGTTCGTAGCCGCCAGCAGCTGGGAGTGACCGTCCATGTGCTGCAGACCTTCACCTGTCAGCGTCGTGCGACCAGCTGTCGCCCCGAGCAGGAAGCCACGGGACATTTGGTCACCAGCGGCCCAAATGGAGTCAGCCGTGCGCTGGAAACCGAACATCGAGTAGAAGATGTAGAGCGGAATCATGGCCACGCCATGGGTGGCGTACGCCGAGCCGACAGCGGTAAACGAGCTAACGGATCCGGCCTCGGAAATGCCCTCGTGCAGAATCTGACCGTCCTTCGCTTCCTTGTAGGACAGCATCAGCTCATGGTCGACCGGGGTGTAGTTCTGGCCGTGCGGGTTGTAGATCTTCAGTGTCGGGAACCAGGAGTCCATGCCGAAAGTACGGGCCTCATCAGGGATGATAGGTACGAAGCGGTCCTTGAGGTCTTTATCGCGCATCAGGTCCCTGAAAACACGCACCGTCGCCATAGTGGTGGCAACCTTCTGCTTACCTGATCCCTTGAGGAGGTT
Organism: Corynebacterium sp. HMSC074C05; assembly: GCF_001838325.1. Classification (NCBI taxonomy): domain Bacteria; kingdom Bacillati; phylum Actinomycetota; class Actinomycetes; order Mycobacteriales; family Corynebacteriaceae; genus Corynebacterium; species Corynebacterium sp. HMSC074C05. Next base: position 60,677 of record NZ_KV836288.1, on the reverse strand, counting down.
TTTCAGGCTTTCCGGCTTTGGCGTTGTCAGTGGTTCGTAACTAGTCCTCCGTTCGGGCACGAAACCGCCGAGTTCCTTGCGGCGCTCCAGCATGTACTGCACTTCCTCGGACTCCGGGCCCGGGTTGTAGTACGGCGGCAGGTAGGGATCCTTCTCCAGCTCCTCGTCGGAGATTGGAATGCGCTGGTTATCGCGGAAAAGCTTCAGGTCGTCGAGCGTCAGCTTCTTCATCTGGTGGGTCGCGTTGCGGCCCTCGAAGTTGTGGCCGAGGCCATAGCCCTTAACCGTGTGCGCCAGGATGACAGTCGGCTGGTCCTTGGTCTCCAAGGCCTTCTTGTAGGCAGCGTAAATCTTACGGTAGTCGTGGCCACCGCGACGGAGGTTCCAAATCTCCTCGTCGGTCATGTCCTCGACCAGCTTGGCAGTGCGCGGGTCACGGCCGAAGAAGTGCTCTCGCACCCAAGCGCCGTTGTTAGCCTTCAGCGTCTGGTAATCGCCATCGCAGAACTTATTCATCAGGTCGACTAGTGCGCCGTCCTTGTCCTTGGCGAAGAGCTCGTCCCATTCGCGGCCCCAAACGACCTTGATGACATTCCAACCAGCGCCGCGGAAGAACGACTCCAACTCTTGGATGATGCTGGTGTTACCGCGCACCGGACCGTCGAGACGTTGCAGGTTGCAGTTAATGACGAATGTCAGGTTGTCCAGGTTGTTCAGCGCCGCATGCTGAATGGCACCACGGGATTCCGGCTCGTCCATTTCGCCGTCACCGAGGAAGGCCCAAACGTGCTGCTGGGAAGTGTCCTTGATGCCGCGGTCATGGAGATAGCGGTTAAAACGGGCCTGGTAGATAGCGTTAATTGGTCCCAGCCCCATAGACACCGTCGGGAACTCCCAGAACTCCGGCATGCCATGCGGGTGCGGGTAGGAGGGAAGGCCATTGCCCTCACCGAGGGAGACTTCCTGGCGGAAACCGTCGAGGTCCTCTTCGGTCAGGCGCCCCTCTAGGAATGCACGGGCGTACATGCCCGGCGAAGCGTGGCCCTGGAAGAAGACGTGGTCACCGCCGCCTGGGTGGTCCTTGCCGCGGAAGAAGTGGTTAAAGCCGACCTCGTAAAGCGGTGCGGCACCCGCATAGGTGGAGATATGTCCGCCCACGCCGATACCTGGACGCTGTGCGCGATGGACCATAATTGCCGCATTCCAGCGGATCCACTTGCGGTAGCGGCGCTCAATGTCCTCATCGCCTGGGAATTCTGGCTCCATCTCAGTCGGGATGGTGTTGACGAGGTCTGTCGAGGTCAGCGGCGGTAGGGCCACGCGCTTTGCCGTGGCACGTTCCAGCAGTCGCAGCATGAGGAAGCGTGCGCGTTCCGGACCTGCCTCTTCCAACAGGCCGTCGAGAGACTCAAGCCACTCCTTGGTCTCTTCAGGATCTGCATCCGTGAGATAGGAGGCGACCCCATCACGGATAAGGGCAAAGTTTGACTCATCAGAGTGGGCTTGTGGCGTACCTGACGATGTATCGGACATTGTGAGCTCCTTTCAGTCCCTGAAGGAAAGGCAAAGGTTATTTTTCTCCACTCTACTTCTGAATCGTTTGTTGTGCCCCCGGCCGTTTCTTACACACGCTTTCACCGAATAATCCGCTTGGCTTTACGACGAACATTGCGAAGAACACTGCGAAAACTGCACCTTTTTGGGGAAATTCTTATTTTGCAGCTGTGAAAAATGTATTTGAGCGGTAAAATTCCTGCACATAGTTCGAAAAATCGAGCTGAATATTTTTTCTAGAGGAGGAAAAGGGAAGTGGTCAACGCCACAGGCGCTGCTCATGAATATGCGAGCAGGCTCGGCATCAAGGAAGGTCAGCTAGTCCAGGAGGTTGGCTGGGATACAGACTGTGACTCAGCAATCAGTGAGTCGGTCGAGAATTTCCTGGATGCAGACCTGCTCGACGAAGACACGGATGAAGTTGTCGACGTCGTATTGCTGTGGTGGCGTGAAGAAGACGGCGACTTGGTCGATGGTCTTGTGGATGCTTCCCGCCCTTTGGAGGATGAAGGTCGCGTTTGGCTACTCACGCCGGGCGCTGGTCAGCCGGGTGCCATTGATCCTGGCGTGATTGACGAGTCCGCACAGCTGGCAGGTTTCTCCAACACCTCGGCGCTCCGGCTGGGGGATTGGCAGGGCAATTGCCTGGTGCAGCGCTCTAGTTAGCCGGCTTTAGCTGTCTCGTTTGAATCGGCTACTAGCTGAGCTGTTGAAACAATCTACATAAACGCTGTTTGTAGTGCGCAATTGGCAATCTATGTTTGCCGTGTGTTAGAGTTTCGCAGCAGCGCGGCGATAGCTCAGCGGTAGAGCTCTGGTTTTACACACCAGCGGTCGGGGGTTCGAAACCCTCTCGCCGCACAGACATAATCCGCCCGGATTCTTGTAATGGAGAATCCGGGCGGATTTTGTTTGTGCTAAACTTCCGGTCTGTGCGTTTTACAAAATCGCTTGCCACCATTGTTTTTGTCGGATCTCTGCTCGCGGGCGCTCCCGCCTACGCAATCGGCGGGGATGGTAAACCGATAATCGATTCGGCCACCTGTAAAGCAATGGTCAAGGCTGCAAATGCGGGCGAGCCGGTGGATAATCCGTCGATTCTCCATCTCTCGGATCAGATGCCTTCCTACATTGCCGACGGCACTTTGGATTACGTTGTTGCCCCAGATTTTCCGTACCGCGCACAGCTAGATGCTGCTACTCAAGAGTGGAATGAAAAGCTCGGTGGCAAGGTTGTGCTTCGGGAAGTGACCAAGGACAAGGCTGATTCGGATACTGTGAACGTTCGCTATGTGCCAAGGCCGGACTCGCGAGTCTTGGCTTCTGCATCGGAAATTAGTAAGGAGATGACGGTTTTCGTTACTTCCACTCTCTATCCCGATGCAATTCGCAGCACTCTTGCCCACGAGTTTGGGCACTTGCTCGGTATCCGGCACACTTGTGATTACACCTTGATGGCCGCATCGCAGCACCGCCATCCGGCAGCGCATGTCACTCCGCTCGATGTCGCAGCCGTTCTGCAGGGACAGTTTGATTAGATTGCGTACACATGCCAGAAGTCGACACCTCTGGCGGCGTGGTGCGGCTATCGCAGTGGGGTATGCACTTGACCGCATTTTCGCAGACCCCACCAATCACCATCCGGTGGCCCTCTACGGGCAGGCCGTCAGCAAACTTGAGCGCCGAATCTACGCCGACTCCAAAGCGCGCGGAGTGGCGTTCACCGCAATCGCCGTGGCCACACCGGTAGCGCTTACCGCCGCAGTCAGCACAGTCGCACCGAGTCTCACGCTGGCTGCCGCCACGTGGGCTTCGCTCGGCGGCACCACTCTCCGCCGTACTGGCGAGCGCATGACTGACCGACTCACCTCCGGCGACATCGATGCCGCCCGCGAACTTGTGCCGTGGTTGTGTTCGCGTGATCCGGAAGCTCTCGACGCTGATGGCATCGCCCGAGCGACCGTCGAATCGCTCGCTGAAAATACCTCCGACGCAGTCACCGGCACTCTCATGTGGGGTGCCATTGCAGGCGCTCCTGGTGTGGTCGCTCATCGAGCGGCTAATACCCTCGACGCGATGGTGGGGTACCGCAACACTCGCTATCGGCAGTTCGGGTGGGCCAGTGCACGGCTTGACGACGCCGCCGGGTTCTTCCCCGCGAGACTTACAGCTGTCGCAACTGTGGTTGCAGGTCCGGACCGTCGTCAAGCATTGGTAGCGTGGCGACGAGACGCCGGCAACCACCCAAGTCCAAACGCGGGCGTCGTGGAGGCAAGCGCTGCAGGCGCGCTGGGGCTGCAGCTGGGCGGCGCGACGGTGTATCCCAGCGGAGTGGAGATGCGCCCGGTGCTTGGCAGTGGTCGGAGGCCTGCGGTGGCCGATGTGCGGCGTGCCGCAGGGCTGAGCAAGCGAGTGCAAAACATTGTTGCGCTCAGCTGCGCCGGAGCAGCAGTAATCGCCGGATGTATCCGACGCGTGAAAGCGCGAGCTGAGAGTTAGAAACGCTCGTCGTATCGGTTATCGCGATAACCTGCGGCGCGGTGGCCAGTGTTGCCGTAGCGTTGCGCCATGCGCTGACGGTGCAGCTCGGCGGCGCGATCCTCTTCGGGCTTAGCCGGCGGAGAGGTGGGAGTGGCGTCGTCGTCCGATTCGGGTGCCGCGTCCTCGGTGACATCAGTGTCATCTACTGGTTCCGCGGCTTCGGCGTCGCGGAGGTTCTTGGCCATCTCCTCCTGCTCCGCGCGGTCTCGTCTGCGCTCGACGATTTCAGCGCGAATGAACCAGACGACGGCAAGCGGCACGAGAGCGCCGAAGAAAATCCATTGAATGCCGTAGGAGAGGTAGGGGCCGGACTCCAGAGTGGGCAGCGGAATGGCCTCGATGACGGCATCGGATTTGTCCGAGAGCTGAAGCCAATCGGGGTTGAGTTCGGTGTCGACTAGCTCGGACACTTCCTTGGTATTGATTCCGTAGACCTGCGGCGGGGTGCCGGCGATCGGAGCGGTCTCGGCGGGAATCTCGTTTCGGCGGGTAAAGGCCGAGATAGTCAAGGTGCCCTTCGGGGCTGGCTCAACATTGGGGGTGCTGGAGTCTGTAGGGCGTACAAAGCCACGGTTGACCAGGTAGTTTTCGCCATTGTTAGCGACGAAGACATCGAGTACCTGGACAGCGGGTGCGCCATTTACTGGGCGGTTACGCAATAGTACGCGGGTATCCGGCAGGAAGGACCCGGTGGCGGTAACGCGACGCCATTCGTTGCCCTCGACGAAGCCTTTGCCCTTGGGCATTAGCTCATTGACATCTACGGGGTCGAGCTCGAATGAGTGCTCAAGCTGCTGATTGCGATGCTGCGTCGCGGTGTTCTTACCCAACTGCCACGGAGCCAGAACAGTAAATGCGAGATAGGAAAACGCAATGGCGACAATCGCAGTGAGAACCCATCCAGGGGTCAGAAACTGGCGCACATTCTTAAACACATTCATTGAGCTTACCCGGTGCTGTGGCTGGCACTAGAGCGGCTGGTGGTTGGCGGTGCGGGGATTGAGTGAACTTCGGGTAAAGTTGTTTGAGCGTATTTGACGGGGAATCTACCCGGGATAGATGGAAAGAGAGGTGTCGTGGTGGGCACGCAAACAGCGAAATCTTCGCCTTCACGTCGCTTCAGCACAGTCTCGCGCCAGTTCATCAAGTTCGGTCTGGTCGGCGGCACAGGTGTGGTTGTCAACCTGATTGTCGTGATTATTGCCCGCAAGTTGGGTCTCAGTCTGGGCACCAATGAACACGACGTGTTTTTGAACCTGTTCGGAACACGGTGGAATATCCGTTACTCCCACGTCTATGCAACTCTGGCGTTTGTCGTGGCTAATGTCTGGAACTTCCAGCTCAACCGGTCCTGGACTTTCCGAACTGACAATCGCCCGAACTGGTTTAGACAGTTCTTCCCGTTTTTATTTGCAGGTATCTCAGCACTGATTGTGAACCTGGTTGTCATCACGCTGCTGACTAACCCCACCTCGCCGCTGGCACTGCCAACGGACATTTTCGACGACTCCACCGGTTTTAGGAACCGCCTCTACTGGGCAAACCTCATCGGTGTCATCTTGGGCACGCCCGCTAACTTCATCTTGAATAAGATTTGGGCGTTCCGAAACCGAGGCAATGCCAATAAAACAAAAGAAAAGGTTGTTTTGAAACCTTAACGTTCAGAGGCCAGCGCCAGAGTCTCACGCAACCATGCGATGATGCCCGGCGTCGCGGCCTCAATTTCGTTTCGAGTGCGGACGAACCCCTCCGGGCCGCCGTAGTAGGGATCGGCCACGACGGCACCCTTCGGGGACGCCGGGTCGAAGGAACGCAGCAGGCGAATCTTTTCTTTTGGCACGCCAGCGCGGAGTAGACCATTGATGTGCGATTCATCCATGGCGATGAAAAGCGTTGCATCCATGTGCTCATCGCCCAGCTGTGCTGCGGTGTGATTTGGGTCGTATCCAGCATTTTCTAGCTCGGCCTGAGCCCGCTCGTCGGCGGGTTCGCCAACATGCCAGCCGCCGATTCCGCAGGAGGCGAGCAGGACATCGTCGGCAAGCGCATTGGCTTCAACTGCGTCACGGACGATGATTTCAGCCATGGGGGAGCGGCAGATATTTCCGGAGCAGACAAACACGACGTACACGGACTCAGTACGATGCGACGAGTTCATAAGCATAATAGGCAAAACCAAACTTCTCGGAAAATAAAAATAGGATTGTCACTAATCGTTGACGAGTCTTAAAGATACAACATTTCCCGCACAACACGATTCAGGTTCCCAGGCGATGACGCCACCGCCGCAGCCGATGCCCACTCAGATTCCGAGCCGTAGCCCCATTTAACAGCGATGGCTGGGATACCGAACTGTGCGGCGCCCTCAAAATCATGGATGCGATCGCCGACCATTACAACCGAACCACACGGGCGCACTGCTTCATCGGTTTCAATGCCCAACTCCTTGAGTGTGTACTCAATGACCTCAGTCTTTGTCTGCCGTGAGCCGTCGTCGCTGGCGGCGCCGATGAAATCAAAGGCGTCGAGAAGCCCGAAATTATCCAGGGTCTTGCGGGCGAAGTACTCACCCTTGGAAGTCGCGGTGGCTAGTTGAACACCAGCTTCCCGCCAATCGCGCAGGAGCTCCGGCCAGCCGGGGAACATCTCGGCACGCTGCCAAGCACCGGCGTGTTGATGCTCCATGTACACGGCGAAGGCTCGGTCGACTTGTTCGTCGGAAAGCCCGAGAGATGCGAGTGTTTCCACCATGGGCGGCCCGGGAATCGTGTTGATAAAGCTCTCAGGCGGAAGTGGGTGGTCAATTTCCTCCAATGCAAGGCGAAATCCATGTGCGATTGCGGGGAGAGAATCGGCGATGGTGCCGTCGACATCAATAAGGACAGTGGGGCGATGGCCAGTGGACATATTGTTCATCCTAAAAGGTCATTAGGCTGGATGGCATGTTAGACGACCCGCTGCGCTATCACGGCGACCAGGCCGCCCATGGCGCTGACCTGGACTTTGCCGTCAATGTCCACGGCGCCACACCGCAGTGGCTACAGAACTCGCTGGCCACGTCCCTCGGAGAACTTGCCGCGTATCCGTCGGCGCAGCTCGATGCCGACGTCCGCGCCGCCATCGCCGCCAACCACAATCGCAGCGCCGACGAGGTACTGCTTCTCCACGGCGTCGCCGAGGGCTTCTCGCTCTTGCCTCACTTGGGCTTGCCCGCCACAATCGTCCAGCCGCAGTTCACCGAACCCGAAGCCGCCTTCCTCGCCGCAGGAGTCGAGGTGGATTCGCTGGTACTGCCGTCGCCGTACACACTCATGCCTACGCTTGTCGACGTCCACGAGAACGCATCCCTCCCGCATTCCCAGCAGCTTGAAGGCCGGATGGTCATCATCGGCAATCCGACCAACCCCACCGGCGTTGCTCATTCAGCGGATGATCTGCGGGGGCTCGCCAGCCGTTGTGGGATCCTGGTCGTGGATGAGGCGTTTATGGACGTCGCCGATGGCGAGATTATTCGGCGGTGCTCGCTAGCCGATTGCAGGCCGGGGGAAGCGAACAGAATCCCCGATAATGTCATCGTTTTCCGCAGCATGACTAAGACCTGGGCAATCGCTGGCCTGCGCTGCGGTTACGCACTCGGTCACCCGGAGCTCCTGGCACAGCTGGCGCGACGGCGTCCGCACTGGCCTCTGGGCACGCTGCAACTTACCGCTATGGCGGCAATCGCTCAGCGTGAGGAAGAGCTGCTATCAGAAATTCGTGCCGAGATTCGTCAGCAGCGCGAGTCTATGACACAGCTGCTAAGGGCCGCCGGCTGGCAAGTGTTGGATTCCGAGGCTCCCTTTGTGCTGGCACGTCCGAGAGGTGACCGGAGTTCTCACAATGGGCAGGGTGCTGCGGAGGTTGACGTCGTCAAGCATGAGCGTTTGCGGCAGGATCTTGCAGAGCGTGGAATAGCCGTGCGACGTTGTGACACCTTTGCCGGCCTGGACGGTTCGTGGTGGCGGCTGGCCGTGCGGGATGAAGCGAGTGTGCGGCGACTAATTGCGGAGGTGGCGGAATTACTGTCGCAGAACTGATGCGGTGGGGCAGAGTTCACTACGCTGGAGGAGAGGCTGGAGAGAAATGCATGGTGAAGGGATGGATGTATGACGGACTCTGCGCAGACCCGTGCCGAGGGCAATAACACGGTGGTGACCGTTGCCGACGTGCGTACGGCGATGGACGCGGCCTACCCACCGGCACTGGCGGAGAGCTGGGATAAAGTTGGCCTGATTTGCGGTGACCCGCAGGATGAGGTTCGTCGCATCGCGTTGGCGCTGGACTGCACTGACGAGGTCGCAGATCGCGCGATTGCCTCCGGTGCTCAGATGCTCGTTGTGCACCATCCGCTGCTTCTGCGCGGTGTGAATTCCGTGGCGGCGGATACACCGAAGGGTCGGATTATACATAAGCTGATTCGGGCAGGTGTAGCTCTCTTTGCAGCGCACACTAACGCTGACAGCGCACGGCCGGGTGTCAACGACCAGTTGGCCACGGTGCTCGGAGTCGAACCGGGTGCGCCGCTAGCTCCGCAGCCGGCTCCCGGCTTGGATACCTGGACGGTGAAGGTTCCGGCAGATCACGTCGATAAGGTTGCGCAAGCCATGTTTGAGGCGGGCGCGGGCACTATCGGCGACTACGACAGCTGTGCGTTTCGCATTAACGGCCGCGGCCAGTTCCGCCCGTTGAGCGGGGCAAATCCCTTCATCGGTGCCGAGGGGCAGGTCGAGTATGTCGAGGAAGTGCGCCTGGAGATGGTCGCACCACGGTCCATGCGCGCGGCGATTGTTAAGGCACTCGTTGCAGTGCATCCGTACGAGGAACCGGCCTTCGACATCGTGGACAATCAGGCCACCGGTCTGGACCCACAGCAGGCTGTGGGCATTGGTCGCGTGGGCACGCTAGATACGCCGATGCCATTTAAGGACTTCGTTGTTCGTGTGGCTGAGCGTCTGCCTGCAACGGCATGGGGAGTGCGCGGCGCAGGCGATCCGGAGCGGATGATTCGTACGGTTGCCGTTGCATCTGGTTCGGGCGACTCTTTCCTGGACACTGTGGCGAAGATGGGCGTCGATGCGTTTGTTACCTCGGACCTGCGTCACCACCCCGTTGATGAGACACTGCGGACCGCGGACTTCTGCGTCGTGGATACGGCCCACTGGGCCAGCGAGTTCCCCTGGTGCTACCAGGCCGCAGACATGCTGGCCGAGAGGCTCGGAGTAGCGACCGAGGTCCTTGAGGTGCGCACCGATCCCTGGACAGTGGCAGAATCGTCGACACAGGCAAGGAAGTGAAGACCATGAGGCTTAGTCCACAAATCCAAGTGGCGATGTTGGAAAAGGCGGAAAACCAAACTCTGTTGGATGGGCTCACCGCCCGCCAGAATGTTCTGCCCGAGCGTGCCGAGTTGCAGGAGCTGCGCAAAAAGCACAGCCGTCAGGCCAGTGAGGCTGCGCGCTCCAAGCTCAGCGCCTCCGATATTGGCCGCGATATTGCCAAGCTGGAATCGGACATCAACAAACTGAAGGCCCGCGAAAAGGCTGACCGTCTGTCGCTCGGTGCCGCAGAAGACGCATCCACGCGCCGTGACCTCGAGCACGACCTGCGCTCCACCAAGCGCCGCCGCGAACGCGCTGAACAGGAACTCCAACAGTACGAGCGCATGCAGGAGGCCTATCAGGTCGACGCTGAGCACGAATACGACGCCGACGAGGCACACGATGACATCGTCGCCGCCAAGCAAAGGCTTAACGACGCCGAGGTTGACCTCATTGCGCGCATTTCCATCGCTGAGACCCGAATCGAAGAGGCTGACAAACTCATTGATGGTTCGGCAGCCAAGCTTTACCGTCGTCTAGCGCTTGCTAACGGCATCCCTGTCGCACGCCTGAACGGGCGCACCTGCGGTTCCTGCTTCATGGAGCTCGATGTCGGAACCGTACATGAATTCACCACGCTCGCGCCGGAAGAAGTGACGTTCTGTCCTGAATGTGGCGCGATGATCGTGCGTGCGGAAACGTTGGGAGCGGTGAAAGGCAAGTAAATGAGCCAGGCTGCAGACAAGCGCGATAGCGCGCCGGGCTGGACGGGTGCGACCACGGACCCCACGCGGCTGGTGCTGCTGCGCCATGGGCAGTCGCCGATGTCGATTCGCCGGGAGTACTCGGGAAGTCGTTCGAACCCCGATCTGACGGAGGTCGGCAAGCAGCAAGCGGCAGCGGCGGCACGGCACCTCGTAGAGCTGGTTGATAGCGGCAACATGAATTTCTCGGCCATTGTGGCCTCTCCACAGCGTCGTGCACAGCAGACGGCAGAGGCGGCAGCAAATGCGCTCGGCCTGGACATCCACATCGAAGAGGATCTGCGCGAGACCGACTTCGGGCAGTGGGAGGGCATGACTTTCTCCGAGGCGCACAACTCCACCCCTGAGCTGCACAGTTCCTGGCTTGCGGATCCGACCGTGGCTCCGCCGGAGGGGGAGGATTTCCGCTCGGTCGATAGCCGAGTGGGCGCCGCACGCGAGCGCATCGCTCGACAATTCGGCGCCTCTGATGTGCTGGTAGTCAGCCATGTCACGCCAATCAAGTCGTTGCTGCGCCAGGGGCTCGGGTGTGGCTTTGAAATCTTCACCCGCCTGCACCTGGACCTGGCCAGCCTCTCCATCGCGGAGTTCTACGCAGATGGGCCGACATCAGTGCGGCTGATTAACGACACCAGCTACCTGCGTGGTTAGCAGCCGGGCACGGCGGGTTATTTGAATTGCGGTTGTGGCGGGTACACTAACCATTCGAGCGAGCCGGCCGGGTGATCGCGGCAGTTAACGGAACCGGACGCCTCTTTTACAGAGTGTGTCCAGGCCGCTGTCGAGGAAAGTCCGGACTCCACTGGGCATGGTGGTTGCTAACAGCAACCCAGGGTGACCTGCGGGAATAGTGCCACAGAAAATAGACCGCCGGGCGCACAGCCGATGTCTTTGACGTAAAGCTGTGGAGATCCGGTGAGGGTGAAAAGGTGCGGTAAGAGCGCACCAGCGGGGCAAGTGATTGCACCGGCTAGGTAAACCCCACCAGGAGCAAGGCAAAATCGCGCATGCTTCGTCGTGCGTGTGCGCGAGTGTTTGAGGGCTGCCCGTCCGATACTCGCGGGTGTGCTGCTTCAGGCTGTCAGCAATGGCAGACCGAGATGGATGATCGCCACCCGGCGCTTTCCGAAAGGGGCGCCGAGGGACAGAATCCGGCTCATAGGCCGACTCGTTCACACAAGCTTTTTTTACTCGACCACCGCGCCGGCAGAAGTGTTCTCCACGCGGATGGTCTCGGAACCGCCGTCGTTAAGCGCGGAGGCAATCCGATTGGCGTCGTCGACGTGGGACCACATCACCAGCGACGCGCCCGGGCACGGCGCGCAACGGGCACTCTTCTCACAGTCGATGGTGTCGGTCAGCTCGGCAATCTGCCCCAGTACAGAGCTTGCCGACGGCGCGGAGCCACGCTCACTGACATCGCGCGAAACCCCTGCGATGGCTGCTTGAATATCGCTGTGCCGGATGTGACCGATGACTGCGCGGGCGCGGTCGGAGGATGCGTCGGCGTCGTCAAGCCACTGGATGGCGCGGCCGATGGTGGGGATGTCTTCGTCGTCCGGGTGCACCTCGTGACGAGCGCGTACCCAGTCCGCGACCCGCTCCTGTGCGTCGGGGAGGCTAGCGAGGGTCGGCACGCCGAAAGCAGCGCAGGCTTGCTGGAAGAACTCGTAGCGCTCTTCGTCTGGCGAACCGCCGGTGACATCCGGGGAGTAAGCGATAGTCAGCGCCAACGACTGTGGCAACGCCGTCTGCGTGACTGCCTCGTCGGAGTGGTTGATGCACAGCAGACTGTCCGGGCGGCTGCGCAGTGCCGTGGTGTAGGGGTACAGCGGCCACGACTGGCCCTTTACCTGCACCATGGTCTCGTGGATAGCGGTGGCAATACGCGTGCGGGTAGGTACATCATCACGGTCGCCAAAACGCGCATTGAGAGCCAGCGCGAGGGCACACTGAATTGCCGGAATCTCTCCAAAACCGCGACCTGGCGCGATAGTGGAGGCAATGGTGACCTTCAGGCCATTGCTGTTGCGCGGAACGAGGTGCAGCGAGTGCTGCAATGCGACGATGGTAGCCGCGACAGCGGTCGGCACCTGCGAAAAAGCGGCGGGGACGCTGTCCGGGAAGTCCATCTTGGTAGTTTCGCGCTTGTACACGACAATGAGCTGCTGTTCGTCGATCTCTTCAATACCGACCGCGGCATAAGCTGGAATGGCGGTGGTTAGGAGCATGCCGCCGGAGGAGGCGCAGTCCTCACCCAACAGGTTGATGGAACCCGGGGCGTATGCAACTGAAGCATTAGAACCGACGGCATCGAAGACGTCGTTTACGACAGCGGGTGCGGCGGGCATGGGTGAAACCTCTCCAGAGATTGGACTCATAGTGCTTGTGTGCAGTGTTTGTATTCAGCGCTCGGATTCAGCGCTTGTGTTCTAAGGTGAACAATTCCGTCGATAATACCCGGCTCGGGGGACAGTGACAAACCTATATACTGGGATTTTATGTCGCCGCAGCGCACATGGCAGGCAAAGGATTGCCTTTCTGCAAGCTTGCTTATGGGCGGAGTTAGCGGTGGCACAACCGCTTGAAAACTGGACATGTTCTCGATGTGGAAGAGGAGAAGAATCGTGAGCGACAACAGCAGTAAGTGGTACTACCAGCCGTCGACAGGCACGGTGTTTCAGGGGAAGAAAACCGGTTGGGACGACCGAATGGGCCCTTATGATTCCGAAGAGGAAGCCCGCGCTGCCATGGAAAAAGTCGCCGAGCGCAACAAGGCGGCCGACGACTGGGATGAAGAAGATGATGACTGGGGCGTAGCTGAGAAATAAGGCTCTACGCGTTTAGGCCTTCTTGCCCTTCTTAATCTTCTTTTCCATCTTGCGGAAGGCCTTAAAAACCTTTGCCACGGCATCGTCGTACTCAGCCAGGGCCTTCAGGCCGTCGTAGTACTCCATCTGGTAAAGCACGCCGTAGCCGAAGGTGTCCCTGCCCGCACGGGAGGCACGCTTAGCACGAGCCAACACGAAGTCACGCGCAGTGCAGGTGTCCTGGAAGTCACCGAGAACCGACTGCAGGTTCTTGCAGGCAGCGTAGAGCTTCTCGGTCGGCAGGTCCGCGTTCTGAGCAGCTTCCGCGCTGTAGCGGAGCTTCTTCGCAGCCTTGCGGACATCGTGGTAGCGCTCGTCCAAATCTGCCTCTGGCAGGTCAGCATCCTCTCGGCCATCGAGTACCAGGTTGTGGCGACGACGGAACTTCGAAAACGCGCTGCGCAAGTGATCGAGCAGCACCGCAGTGGTGTCGAGTTCCTTCGGTGCCTTTACCTTCTCCGGCTCGGCCTTGTCTGAGGTCGTGGAAGCAGCTGCATCGGCGGCAGCAGCAGTATCAGTCTCAGCCGCGACCTCGGAGTCAGCTGCCGAAGCATCCTCGGAGACTGCGGCTTCCGCGTCGTCGACAAGCGAAGCATCCTTCTTCTTGGACTTCTTTTCCCCAGCCTCGGCCTCTTCCGAGTTTGCGGCGATTGGCGGGTTGGCGAGGAACTCATCGAGATCGTCGAGAAGTTGCAGGTACTCGCTGGAATTGAGTGCGAAAATGACTCGCTGATGAGCGCGGCCGTAGTCCTTCTGGACATCCTCGACGAGATTCGCACGCAGCTCCTCGCCGATAGTGGCGCTTTCGCGATTGGCCAGCAGCTCCTCCCAGCGCATAGCAACGACCTCTGCGTCACGGGCCACACCGAGAACACCCGCCAGCTGCTTGAGGTTGCTCTCCAGCTCAGCGACCTTATCGCCCACGACAATGCCGTGGAAGGTCTGCATGTGACTGCGCAGCTCACGAGTGGCGACGCGCATCTGATGCACCGAGTCGAACTCATCGCGGCGTACCTTCGGGTCGTACTCGACCATCTTGGCCACGTTAGCGGCCAGCGCATCGACCACGGTGCGCCCCGGCGTGCCCTTCGGCAGCTTCGCCGGAACAGGCGGTAGAGGAGCAGAGTCGATGGAGGCACCCAACGCCGTCGCCAACTTCGACGGGCTTTCCGACGGCACGGCGCCAGCTACCTCAGCGACCTTGGACATCGCTGCCATTACAGCCTTGCCGTCCGGGTGATCTGCCCAATCCCCCAGAAGCTCAATCTCCCACTCGCGCCAGGTGGTGGTTTCGCCGCCGTCGAGGAAGGAAGTCGCCGTGACGTGGTCATCCGCGAACTCCGCCATGGGAGTGCCATCGAGGGCAAACACCGTGGTGACGTGGCGCTCATTGTCTACCTGCGCGATTGGTTGCAGCGGGTGATTGCGAACAATTGCGCGGACAGGGGCAAGCAACTCAGTGGGCACGACGTAGTCGGCGTCGCGGCCTTCACCGTTAACAGAGCCCTCTTCCAGGTCAACGCCATATTCGAGGCGACCGCCGTTGCCCGGCGCCTTCAGATGCCAACCCTCATCGGGGCCGCCGGTGCGGCGACGCAGGGTGTGCTTGGACCGGGTCAGACGCAGGTCCGCCGTGTCCAGATAAATCGCGGAGAGATTTCGCACCTCAGTGGTGGTGGAGCCAACCTGTGGAACGAAATCGAACGATGGGGCTACCACCTCTGGGGTAGCTGAGAACTTAGATTCCACCTCCAACGCCGCAGTTGGAGTTTTGGACTTAGAACCAGACTTAGATGCCATAAGCACCAATTCTACCCCCGAATCGAAGAACCCTTAAGTTACGGATGTTTGGTTTTCGTATTTGATTGCCTGGACTGGGCGGTGCCCTTAGACGTAGACGGGGGCTGGGCGGGGCCTTTAAGCGAAAGCCCAGTCCAAAAACGGCTCACCCCAGGGCGGTTAACCCGAGAAGTTCTGCGCCTCAGTTGGGAACTCGCGGGAGTGCACCTGGTCGACATACTGCTTAGCTCCCTTGGTCAGCATCTCGCCGACCTCTTCGAACACCGAACTAAACGACGGCCTGCGGCCATCGGCCGGAACTGCAAAGGCATCTTGCCAGACGAGAACCTGGCCATCGCACTGGTTACCAGCGCCAATGCCACAGGTTGGGATGGATAGCTCACGGGTAATCTCAGTGGCCAAATCTGCAGGCACCATTTCCAGGACCACGGCCGAGGCACCAGCATCGGCTACCGCGTGGGCGTCGGCACGCAGCTGTTCCGCCCCCGCACCGCGTCCCTGTACCTTGAAGCCGGACAGCGCGTTGACGGACTGCGGAGTGAAACCGATGTGCGCCATGACCGGAATGCCGGCGTTGACCAGCGCACGGATGCGCGGAGCGATGCGCACGCCACCTTCGATCTTGATCATGTGTGCGCCGGTTTCGCGCATCATCTTCGCGGCCGACAGCACGGCCTGCTCATCGGAGGCCTCGTAAGTGCCGAAGGGTAAATCGGCAACCACAAGTGCGTTGCCAGCGCCTCGGACGACACCGCGAGCAAGCGGAATCATTTCTTCCAGCGTGATCTCGGTGGTGGTGTCGTAGCCGTAGACGACGTTTGCTGCAGAGTCGCCGACCAGTAGCAGCTCGACACCAGCGGCGGAAAAAGCGCGCGCGGGGGAGTAGTCGTAGCAAGTCAGCATTGCCCAGGGGCGAGACTCAGCCTTCCATTCGGCCAGATTATTCAGACGAATCTTTTTTCCGCTCATGCTAATAGAGCATGCCATAGTCACACGCAATTCGAGACCACGAGGGCAGCAGTTATGACGCGGGTGTGGCAGTTGGCTAGCCACGCCGGATGGTCAAAATGCGTACCGCGAATCCGGGCACCTGGGTAACGTTGGAAAGTATGAACAGTCAGCAGGAATTCGTCCTCCGCGCAATCGAAGAGCAAGATATCCGCTATATCCGTCTGTGGTTTACCGACATTTTGGGGTACCTGAAGTCCGTTGCCGTCGCACCGGCTGAGCTCGAGGGTTCCTTCGAAGAGGGCATCGGTTTCGATGGCTCCGCGGTAGAGGGCTTTTCCCGCGTCTCCGAGGCCGACACTATCGCGCAACCGGATCCCTCGACGTTCCAGGTCATGCCACGCCTGCACAAAGAAGACACAATCACGTCCGCACGCATGTTCTGCGACATCGTCATGCCCGATGGTCAGCCGTCGTGGGCAGATCCACGCCAGGTGCTGCGCCGCCAAATTAAGGCGCTTGCCGACGAGGGCTTCCACGCGTTCATCCACCCGGAGATTGAGTTTTTCCTGGTAGAGAGCCTGGCTACTGATGGAAAGCCGCCGGTGCCAACGGACAATGGCGGTTACTTTGACCAGGCGGTCTACGACCGCGCACCCCGCTTTCGCCAAGAGGCGATCACGGTGTTGGAAGACATGGGAATCCCTGTGGAGTTCTCCCATCACGAAAACGCGCCGGGCCAGCAGGAAATCGATCTGCGCTACGCCGATCCGTTGACTATGGCGGATAACGTGATGTCTTTCCGCTACATCATTAAGCAGATTGCAATGAAAAATGGTGTGCAGGCGACATTCATGCCGAAACCTTTCCAGGACTTGCCGGGCAATGGCATGCACACGCATATTTCCCTCTTCGAAGGGGACACAAATGCATTCCACGATCCGGATGATGAAAATCAGCTCTCCGACACCGCAAAGGGTTTCATTGCCGGCATTCTGACTCATGCCAGCGAGATTTCCGCTGTGACCAATCAGTGGGTCAACTCCTACAAGCGCACCGCATTTGGTGATGAGGCTCCGACGTCCGCGACCTGGGGAATGGCCAACCGCTCGGCTCTCGTGCGTGTGCCCATGTACTCGCCGGGTAAGGCACATTCGCGCCGGGTGGAAATTCGTTCCTTGGACTCGGCCTGTAACCCGTATCTTGCTTACTCGGTGATTTTGGCCGCCGGCCTGAAGGGAATTAAGGAGGGCTACCAGCTTCCGGAGCAGGCAGAGGACAACATCTCCGAGTTGACCAAGCGGGAACGACGTGCGATGGGCTACCGCGATTTGCCGACGTCCCTGGAGGTGGCGCTGCAGGAGATGGAACGCTCCGATTTGGTGGCCGATGCTCTCGGTGACCATGTCTACGAGTTCTTCCTGCTCAATAAGTGGCGCGAGTGGCGCGAGTTCCAGCGTCAGGTGACGCAGTGGGAGCTGCGCACAACCCTGGATTATTAGTTTCCCCGCATCGCTGCTTTCCTTTTTCGTCTTTATTTTGTTTTTTGGGTGACCAGTTTCAATGGTGATGAATCGACCTCGCACATCTCGCCAGTCAGTGCCGCGGCCCGCAGCGCTGGGCTTGCGTAACGACGATCGGACGCGCGCTGACCTGGAAGATTTGGGGTGGTACAACGAGGAGTCCCTACAGCTGTTGTGGGGGCTTGCCGGAGCCAGCGACCCCAAGCTGGCGCTCGTGGCACTAGTGCGGCTTAAAGGCGCTCTCGACGAGCTGGAGCAGGATGGAAAGCTGGAGAACTGGGCCACCTGGTCTGGCCTCGATGAGGCCATGCGTGAGCAGGTTCCGCTGCGTACGCGTATGTTTGCGCTGCTCGGAGGATCGAGTGCACTGGGCGATCACCTGGTTGCGCACCCAGAAAAGTGGATTCTGCTCCAAGCTGAGCTTCCCACTGAGGCAGACATGTTCCGCGAGATGCTCTCCAGCGTTGGGGCTGTGCCCGAGGTCATCGAACTCACTGATGAGGCCAGTCTGGAAAAGCAGGAGGATCCGGAGTACCGCAAGCCGGTCGTTGCGCCCGCCACGCTTGAAGGCCCCGGTTTGTACCGTGCGAAGCTCACCGGTCGTGAGGCCGAAGTTGCGATGCAGTGCGCCTACCGCGACTTGATTATGCGTATTGCGTGCCACGACTTGGCTGGTACGTACCCACGGGGTCCCCGCCGCCCTGGACAGCCACAAGTCCCATTCCGTCAGGTTTCGGAGGCACTCAGTGACTTGGCGGATGCAGCGTTGACGGCTGCACTGTCTGTGGCTGTTCAACAGGTCTTTCCTTCCGCACCGGTCTCAACACGCCTGGCCGTAATCGCCATGGGTAAGTGTGGTGCGGAAGAGCTGAACTACATCTCCGATGTGGATGTCATTTTCGTCGCAGAGCCGGCGGATGCGCGAGCTACTCGCTTGGCCAGCGAATTTATCCGGATTTCTTGCCACTGCTTCTTTGAGGTCGACGCGAATCTCCGCCCGGAGGGCAAGTCGGGTGCACTCGTACGCACCGTGGATTCCCACGTCGCCTACTACAAGCGTTGGGCTGAAACCTGGGAGTTCCAGGCATTATTGAAGGCGCGGCCGATGACAGGCGATGTCGAGCTGGGCCGCGA
Source organism: Corynebacterium sp. HMSC074C05 (assembly GCF_001838325.1). NCBI lineage: Bacteria > Bacillati > Actinomycetota > Actinomycetes > Mycobacteriales > Corynebacteriaceae > Corynebacterium > Corynebacterium sp. HMSC074C05. Next base: position 42,186 of record NZ_KV836288.1, on the reverse strand, counting down.
ATACATCGATGCTCTGGCCCCGATGGTGTGGACGGCCTCTCAGCGAGAATCTTTCGTCGACGACGTTCAACGCATGCGCGCCCGCGTGGTACAAAACGTCCCCGAAGAGCTTCGCTACCGAGAGCTCAAGCTTGGACGCGGTGGTCTGCGTGATGTCGAGTTCGCGGTGCAGCTGTTGCAGTTGGTCCACGGTCGCTATGACGATAGCCTCCGCGTGCTGCCAACTGTGATGGCACTCGATGCACTTGTCGAGGCTGGCTACATCGGTCGCGAAGACGGTGCCGCGCTGATTAACGCCTACGAATTCATCCGTCTGTTAGAGCACCGCCTGCAGATGCAGAAGATGCGACGGACGCATTTGTTGCCCGCCGAGGACGACACCGAAGCTCTTCAGTGGCTCGGTCGAGCCTCTGGCCTCGTCGGTGAGGGCGGCACCGATGCCAGCAAACCGCTGGCCAAGCAGGTTCGACTGGCCAGCTCGCAGATCCGCTCCCTGCACAACAAGCTTTTCTACCGTCCACTGCTGAACTCCGTGGTGGAGCAGGACATTGGAACCCTGCAGCTATCGGCCGATGCGGCAAAGCGCCAGCTGGCCGCGCTGGGCTATCAGTACCCGGATCGCGCCTACGAGCATCTTTCTGCGCTGGCGGCAGGCACCTCGCGCAAGTCGCGTATTCAGGCGATGCTCCTACCGACGCTGATGGAGTGGCTATCGTCGACGCCAGACCCCGATGCGGGTCTGCTCAATTATCGCAAGCTCTCTGAGAAGCTCCACGACGAAACCTGGTTTCTGCGAACGCTGCGCGATGAGGGCGTCGTCGGTCAGCGGCTGATGCGCGTGCTCGGTTCTTCCCCCTACGCGTCTGATTTGATTATGAGTGCGCCGGACGTAATTAAACGGTTCGGCGACGGTGCGTCCGGGCCGAAGCTACTGAATACCGACTCCGATGCCGTCGGGCGTGCGCTGGTCGCAGCGGCTGCCCGTCACAACAGTCCAGCTAAGGCCATTGGTGTGGCACGTGCGTTGCGCCGTGCAGAGCTCGCGCGCATTGCCTCCGCGGATCTCTTCGGGCTGATGGATGTGCAAGAGGTCTGTCACTCTCTGTCGATGGTGTGGGACAACGTGCTTGAAGCTGCCCTCGCCGCCGAAATCCGTGCGTGGTCGCTGGAGCATCCGGACTCGGAGGTCCCAGGCGTTATCTCCGTGATTGGTATGGGGCGACTTGGCGGTGCTGAACTGGGCTACGGCTCCGATGCCGACGTGATGTTTATCTGTGAACCTCGCAAGGATGCCGAAGGAACGCCGCTTGTCGACGATTCCGAGGTGGTCAAGTGGGCAACCAGGATTTGTGACTCGTTGCGTCGTCGGCTGGCAAAGCCAAGCCAAGATCCGCCACTGGAGGTCGATGTGGACCTGCGTCCAGAAGGACGCTCGGGCCCGATTGTCAGGACCCTGGATTCCTATGTGACCTACTACGAGCGCTGGGGTGAAACCTGGGAGATTCAGGCACTGCTACGTGCTACCTGGATAGCCGGCGATAAAGACCTCGGCACCCGCTTCCTCAAGGCCATCGATTCGCTGAGGTACCCACAGGGCGGAGCTGATGCCAAGATGGTTCGCGATGTCCGCCGTATGAAGGCGCGTGTTGATTCGGAGCGACTGCCGCGCGGCGCTGATCGGCGTACCCACACCAAACTCGGTTCCGGCGCACTGACCGATATTGAATGGACTGTGCAGCTGCTAATCATGCTGCATGCCCACGAAGTGCCGGAGTTGCACAACACTTCGACGCTGGAGTGTCTGGAAGTGCTGAAAGATCGCGAGATTCTAGATGCGGAGGATACCGACGCACTTCGGGATGCCTGGCTGATGGCGACGAATGCTCGTAATGCGCTGGTGCTCACGCGTGGTAAGCGCACGGACCAGCTGCCACAGCCGGGACGTCAGCTGACTCAGGTCGCAGGTGCGGCAGGATGGGATGCATCGGATTCCAACGGTTTTATTGAGCACTATTTGCGTCTGACTCGCCACTCCAGCCGTGTCGTCAATCGCGTGTTTTGGGGTGAGGAGAACCCCGACCACGAGTAGCCCGGGCAGAGGTCTGCCGAACCTTGCCGCGAGGCTCATTATGCGGCAGCGGGGTGCAGCCTTTGTCTTAGCACGGCGACCGGGCATAATGGTGGGCTATGGAACGCAACGTCGATTACTCGGTACGCCCTAGGTATGAGGATTTCATTCTCAACCTCGATGGCACTGACCTGCGTTTTTTATTGAGCCGCACGTGTCCAGCAGCTGACACCTCAGCTGCTGGACAAGAGGCGGTGGAATTGCTGATGTCACAGGATTCAGCGCATACGGCGCTGTCTTTTTGTGATCCCGATGTTCTCGATGTGGCTCACTTAGTTCATATTCTGGAGGATTCCGCATCGCTGGATACCCTCGCAGAAGTGGCCTATTGGGCATCGGATGCGGACGTGATGGCGCACGATACGCCGAAGGGTGTTGACCGCAAACGTCGTCGCGTCGGCAAGCAACAGCTTGAGCATGTGCTACGCCGTGGCCAGCGCCAGGGGCTCGTGTGGGAGGAACCGGCGGGCGTGTGGCATGTGCCGCCACATATTTCGGAGGTGTTCCCGGCGGAACCGAGTCTCAGCTTCCGCGTCGCCGACTTGGTGGCGAATATGCCAGCGGATGTGCTGAGTCGCCGTATGGAGCGCATGGGGCTGGAGCCGGATAGCGCGCGGGGAGAGGGCGCACCGCGAGCTCTGAACGCCAGCGATTTGACGGTGCGCAATTTGCAGGCTCGCCAGGTGGAGCAAATTGCAGGCTTCCTCTGCGATCCGGTGAAGGTGCGGGCGCTGGTGATGACAGCGCCGGTGGATATTCGCAATGAGCTGCGTTGGATGGCAACCGACGAGAAATACTTGCCCTCCTACATGTGGTCCGAACTGCGTGCCGACGCGGTGCGATGGGCCGAAGAGCGTCTGCTGCTGACTGTGGTTGAAGAACCGGCAATGCCGGTATTCGAGCAAGAGGCGGAAGCACACAACGGGCCGACAGAGGTTGCCCGCCTGGTGGGCGCAGTCGCGTTGGCGCTCAAGGGCGACATGTGGTCGATTCGTAAGCCGCATCCGACGGAGTCTTTCCCGGCAACGCTGGAGTCAAAGGAGTTGACCGAAGCTTCTGTGGCTGCGGTGGCGTTTGCTTCGGCGTTTATGGATGCTGCGGGCAGCGGCGACGGGCGCCTGAAGGACCCGTTGCACATGTATGAGGAATCGAGCCTGCTGTGGATTCAGGACTTTGCAGCATCAATAGGCGCGAGCGGTTTCGCGGCGCCCTGGATTGTGGAGATGCTGGTCAACGCGGGACTAATTCACGCTGACAGCGGGCATCCGACTCCGCGCGCACTGCAGTACTGGTACAACGCCGATGCCTCGACCCGTTGGGCGTATCTCGTGGCGGGCTTCCTCGTTGGTCGCGGTCCGTGGCACGGTGAGTTTCCGTGGGTGACGGTGGGTGTCGATGATTTGTCGCATGCCACCCTTGCTTACGGCTACCCGTTTGCCGCACGTGAAGTAGTGTCGCTGGCCGCACAGCTGGAGGAAGACCAGAAGTTCTATGGCTGCTGCGTCGAAGGGCATATGGCTTGGAATGTCGACAACCTCTGCGCTCGCAACGGCGCCGATGGGGACGCGATGGTCGGTTGGCTGCTGGAGCAGGCCGGCATCTTGGGCATTCTCTACCATGGGCACGCCTCGTGGCAGGCCATGGCCATCATGTATGCCTTGCACGACATTTGGCTGACTGATCAGCACGTCGGCGCTCAGCGTATCGCTGAACTTATCGCTGAGTATGCCGCTGGCCAGGTGCCGACGGCGGAGGCAGTCCAGATTGCCCGCCTGTTCAAGGATGTCGCGCCTAACGAGCGTCTGGCTGCCACACTGGATGGCGTCGCCAGTAATCAGGTTGCCCTCGCGTTGGACTTCATCGGTGACCGCGAAACCTGCGCGGAAACCTCCCGCTGGATTATTTCCGAGGAGAGCCTGCGTCGCGCATGCCTCGCGGTTGACGGTGACGTTGATGTCCTGTTTTCCCAGCTGGGGCCACTGGTCAATAGTTCTATGAAGCTGGTCATCTACGCCGAGCTAGTCCGCATTACTAAGACCGAGAAGTTGCAGGAAATGTATGAGCGTGAGGCCGTAGAACCAACGCCTTCGCTTGACGACGTCCCGGAGAACGCAGCCCCCGAAACTGACACCGGTGAGCGCGTTTCCCATGGTGCTCAGACTGATGGCAGCGAACGCACGGCGGATAGCGGCCACGCAGACACCTCTGAGCAAGCGGAGGACTCAGACGACTCGGACGACTCGGAGGGGCTGGAAGGACCAGAGCAGCTTTCGCTGTTCTAACCACTCTGTCTCTCGGCTTCCTGTAGTTCCTACTCCGTAGGTTCCAGCTCAAAACGGCTCTGCTGGGCGACAAAGCGTGCCGCCGCACGCTTTGCGACCAGCAGGCCAACGAAACCAATCACCCACACACCGACGACAGCCAACCAGCCAATGCGGAAGGTTTCCCAGGTGTAGTTTCCATCGGGAGCTGCAATATCCAGCAGGAAGCCGACACCTTGTGCGGCGAGCATGGTTGCCACAAAACCGCCCATATTCGCCAGCCCAGTGCCGGTGGCGAGTACCTTGCGATCGACCTCTTCGCGCACTGAGTCGAAGCCGAAGTTGGACATCGCACCAAGACCGGCCATGAGGATGTTGACGGCGATAATTGCCCAGTACGCTGGTGGGTTGCTCGGTGCCAGGAACACAATCCAGACGGCCATGTTGATAAACGCGATTGCGACAACAACCTTGATGCGGTCGCGGCCGGTGCGTGCCGACACCATGCCCATCAACGGCCCGGCGATAATTACTGACAGCGTGTTAATGACCAGCACCACACTGGCCTCGGAGGGCTTAAGCCCCATACCCAGCATCATCAGAGGCATGCCCCACAGCAATGTGAAGATGCACTGATGCATCAAACCAGTCCAGTGCGTGAAGAAACCCTGCCAGCACACCGGGTGAGTGGTCACAGTCTTCAGCGTCTGGCCGATTGTCAGCTTCTCATCGGCTGTGGCAGAGGCTCCGCCATCAGCAGCCGTCTTCGCGGCCTTTTTGGCGGCGCGGCGTTCACGAAGTGACATCCTCGCTGTGGAGGAGTTCTCCGGGACGTCGGCAAGCGCGATCATGCCTATGATAGCGATGAGAAGACCCGCGGTGCTCAGCGACAGGAACGCGGGCACCCACCCTGCGGCGTGCAGAATCGCGAGGAATGGGACAGCAGAGATGAACTGACCGAGCTGGCCAAGACCAGCCGTGAGCTGTGTGAACAGCGGAGTGACGCGCAGCGGGAACCATGCGGGAAGCAGGCGCATAGCACCGAGGAATGCGGTGGCATCGCCGGCGCCGATGAATACACGAGCGATGACAGCCAGCGGATACGATGTCGTAAACGCGATGATGACCTGGCCCAGCGCCATGATCAGTGCGCCCACGACCATGGTTTTCTTGGCGCCGACGCGGTCGATGATAATGCCCGTCGGAATCTGCGCCAGGGCGTAGACACCAACCTGCACGGCGGTGAACAGCGCGAGTTGGGAGGCGTTGATATGGAAGCGATCGAGCGCCTCGACGCCAGCGACACCCATGGAGGTGCGGCCGACGATGGCAACGATGTAGGTAATCAGCGCCGCCAGCCAGACGGCAATCGCGCGGCCAGTGACGTGCTCGCGCGGGTCCTTTGCCACCGCGGTGGCGGGCTGATCTGTTGATGAAATCTGATCTTTACCGTTACGCTGTTTTACCACTCGCCACATTGTAGACCCCATCAACTAACCGGCCTGAAGTGGGGTCGCACCGGGGTTCTATGTGACCCGATCATGCCCGCGGCACACTACCTTTGTGCCTTAGCCAGAACTTCCTTCACGAAGTCCGCGACCACCAGCCGTGAGACCTTGAAGTCAATTACGGCAACGGAAGCCTCCTCGAAGTTGGAAACGTCATGGAAATAGGCGTCGAGCTGGGCAAAGTCCTCAGGTTTGCCGACACTGAAACCGTGAGCGCCATAGGCACGCCCGACTGCGGCGAAGTCGTAGTCGGCAATCTCCATGGACGAGGTGTCCAACCCGACATCGCCAAACTGGTGCAGCTCCGCGCCGTAGGCAGCATCGTTAATGAACACCACACAACCGCCACGACCACGCCGCAGCTGCTCGATCGCCGCAGGTAGATCCGCAATACCCATCGTGCCGCCACCGTCACCGGCGACTAGCACGCAATAGTCCTCGGGCCGTGCTGCCGCGAGGCCGACAAGCGAGCCCATGCCCAAACCAATTGACTGAATCGCCGTGCCGACAATCACTTGCTGCTGCGGACCAGGTACATCGAGATACTTCGGAACCCATCCCAGGAAATGGCCACCGTCAGTACACACAGCGCGCTCATGGGGCAGGATACGATTTAGATACTGCAGGCACGCCCGCGGATCCAACCGGCCATCCGCGCACGTCAGCGACTCGACCTGCGCTGTCGTCGGCAGTGCCTTCAACTCCGCACGCCATGTGCTTGACGACGATCCCAGAGGCTCACCCATTGCGCTATCTTTGGCTGTCTGCGCCCGAGATTCCAGGGGCTTCTCCAGCTGCTCGGCCAGGACGGGCAGAAGTTCCTCCAACTTAGCCAAAAGCGGTGTCACCGATGGCTGCGCGGCGGGATGGGGCTCGTCTACAACCTGGATAATTTTCGCGTCCGGTGCAAACATGTTGCCGCCACGGTTTTGGAAAGCGTTGAAGCTTGCTCCCAGGAACAGCACCATATCGGCCTGTCGAGCTAGTTCTACCTGCCACGTATGCGCAAAACCGCCCACGGTACCAATCTGCCACGGGCTGGAAAGCACATGACGAGCCATCGCTGAGTGCATAAACAGTGCCCCTACACTGTCCCCGATGCGGCGGACTAGCTCGGCGGTATCGGAGAGTAGCACACCTCTACCAGCAATAATGAGAGGGCGGCGGGCAGCCTGCAGTTCCTCTGCCAGCGACGTGACAGTTGACTCTAACCATTCTGGTCTGCTGGTGTGTAGATGCTCCTGGTTAGCTGACTGTGTTTCAGACGCAGATGCCGTTATCGGTGCTTCTTGGAGGTCATAGGGGAGCAGCAGCACGACAGGCTGCCGAGAGCTCAGCGCGTGCTGGACCGCAAAGTTTGCGTCGTCAAGCGCGGACTCGGGAGTAACAGTGCGATGGCAGACGTCGAGGGCGTCGAGGAGCGCCGCCTGATTGAGGTCAAAGGGGCGGGGGCGTTCCGGGTGCGTGCCGACGACAAAAATAAGCGGGATACGGGCTACGCGAGCCTCCGCCAGAGTGGTTAGCGCATTGGTGAATCCTGCGCCACAAGTGGCGGTCGCGATAGCAAGCCCTCCGCCTGCGCGGTGGAAGGCATCGGCGGCCCCGACAGCAGCCGATTCGTGTCGGACGGAGGAGTAGCCGAATCCCGATTCAGTAAGGGCTGACGTGAAGTGGGAGTTCGCATTGCCGACGAGACCGAAGCAGTGGTCGCAGTGCTGGGCCAGTGTGTCGGCCAGCGCCCGCGAGACCGTTGTGGTCTTTTGGGAACCTTCCTGCGGGGAAGACGCGGGCGCGTGGGGCATAGGACGGCTATTAACTCGAGTGAAACTCATGTGAACAATTGTGAGGTAATCACGGGGGTAATAACAGCCCTATAGCCCAAGATAATGCTGTTTGCCCTTAAAAAAGAGGGCACTATTCCACATTGCCGCTGCGCGGATGGGGGTGACGTTGGGCTTTGCCAGGTTTTAAGCCACGTTGTCGTCGATGAACTTCTTCACCACATCGACATCGTTCGGAAGCTCGGTAACGCGGCGTGGGGCATTCATGATGTCCGCGAAACGCTCCGGGCAGTCCGGCTCGCGGCCGGTGGCTTCCAGGATGGTCTCGGAGAATTTCACCGGCAGGGCGGTCTCCAGGCAGACAATTGGGGTGGATACCTGGTCTACCAGGCCGCGGGCGACGTGGATGCCGTCAGCGGTGTGCGGATCGACCATGACCTCCAGGCGCTCCCAGCAGTCCTTGATGGTCTCGACGCGGTCAGCGTGGGTGGAACGACCGGAGAGGAACCCGTACTGGGCAGAAGCCTCCGGGAAGATTGGATCAGCAGTAAGAGAGAAGCCGCCCTCCTTGACCTTGACACCAAAGAGGTCTGCAGTCCGCTCAGCATCGCGCCCCAGCAGATCGAAGATGAAACGCTCGAAGTTAGACGCGCGGGAGATATCCATCGATGGGGAAGAGGTCGCCTGTGTCTCCGCAGCGCTGCGCACGCGGTAGGCGCCCGTGTGGAAGAACTCATCCAAGACATCGTTTTCATTGGTAGCCACAATCAGGCGGTCAATTGGCACACCCATCTGACGTGCAATATGACCAGCGCAGATATCACCGAAATTGCCGGTCGGCACACTGAAGCTGACCTTCTGCGAGTTATCGGCCTCAGCACTGTTGCCGCCAGTGACACGAATCCACGAGGAGACGTAGTACACAATCTGAGCCATCAGGCGAGCCCAGTTGATGGAGTTAACTGCGCCAATGTGGCGGTTGGCCTTGTAATCCAAGTCACCGGAGACAGCCTTAACGATGTCCTGGCAATCATCGAAGACACCGTCGAGGGCAACGTTGTGAATGTTGGCATCCTGCAGACCAAACATCTGAGCCTGCTGGAAAGCGGTCATTCGACCAGCCGGCGTTAGCATGAACACGCTGATTCCCTCACGGCCACGCATTGCGTACTCGGCCGAGGAACCCGTGTCACCAGAGGTGGCGCCGAGGATATTCAGGGTCTCGCCACGACGAGCCAGCTCATACTCGAAGAACTCACCGAGCAGCTGCATCGCCATATCCTTGAATGCCGCTGTGGGGCCCATGGACAAGTGACCGATGTAGAGCTGATCTTCCAGCTTCGTCACCGGCACAATATCCGGATCGGAAAACTTCGGGTAGGTGTACGCCCGTGCACAGATACCGCGCAAATCCTCCAGCGGAATGTCGTCCACAAAAAGGCTGACGACCTCTGCAGCCAAGGCTGCGTAACCGTCGTCGACAAGCACGGAGCGCCAACGCGTCAAAGTGGCAACGTCAACCTGTGGGTACTCGACCGGCAGGTAGAGGCCGCCGTCGTTAGCGAGACCTCCCAGGAGAATGTCTGAGAACTTGTGCGGCGTGCGCTCTGGGTCGCGAGTCGAAATGAAGTCCAAGGCGGGCCCCTTACATGTATGCCAACACCCGCCGCATCGGCCTATAAGAAGGCCTTGTGAAAGATTGCGACGGGGTTGACCGGTGGATGTTTTCTTTAATTTTTACATATGCACTGAAGCCAGTCAGGCCTCGGCTGCGGAAGATGCGGAATTGGCCACTTCCGCGTCGAAGCTGAGCTCTTCGGAACGGTCGACGACGTCATCCTTGGCGAAGCGGTTAACGATCATGGCAATTGCGCCGTCACCAGTGACATTGCATGCGGTACCGAAGGAGTCGATGGCGATGTAGGCGGCAATCATCAAAGCGACCTGCTCCTGATCGAAGCCGAGCATGGACTGCAGCACACCGACCGCGGCCATAATTGCGCCACCCGGAACGCCCGGAGCCGCAATCATGGTGATACCCAAAGTGAGAATGAAGCCGATGGCCATACCCGGCGAAACCGGCTTGTCCGCCATGAACATCACCGCAAACGCGAACAGGATGATCTTCATCATCGAACCGGCCAGGTGAATGGTCGCGCACAGCGGCACGGTAAAGCCAGCGACCTTCTCCGAGACACCATTCTTCAGCGCGGCCTTGTAAGTCACCGGAATGGTGGCGGCCGAGGACGAGGTGCCGAGCGCGGTGGCGTAGGCCGGCAGCATGTTCTTCAGGGATTGCCACGGGCTGCGGCCAGCGATGGCACCCGCGATGGAGAACTGGATTGCCAACAGAAGCACGGTGCCGATGACTGCCAGAACGAGCACCTTGAAGAACATCGACAGCGTCGTGGTCAGGTTGCCGTTCATGCCCATAGACAGGAACATGCCGAAGATGTAAATCGGCAGCAGCGGGATGATAAACGCCGAGATGATCTTCATAATCACATCGCGCAGCTGTGTCGCACCGCGGTAGAGCGAGTCCGACTTCACGGTGGTCATCGCCACGCCGACCGTGAAAGCCAGCAGCAGGGCGGTCATGACGTCAAACGGCGGTGGCATCTCTACATTGAAGAAGCTCCCCAGCGCGCCCTCATCAATATCCACCGATGCACCGGCCTGATCAGCGCCGAGCAGCCAAGGGTAGAGCCCCTGGGTAGCGGCGTAGGCCAATAGGCCCGAAAACACCGTCGAGCCGTAGGCAATAGCAGTGGTAATACCCAACCACTTTCCGGCACCACGGCCCAGGCTGGCAATCGCCGGCGTGATGAGGGCAAAAATCAGCACCGGAATAAAGAAGCCCAGAAAGTTACCAAAGAGGCCATTGAAAGTGACAAAAATTCGAGCCAGCCATTCCGGGAAGAAAAAGCTGCAGACAATGCCCAGAATAATCGCGACAATAACGCGGAATAGGAGCGTTTGCGTAAAACGCATTCGGGTACTCATAGTCAATCCTTGTTCGGATGGAATTTACTTCTCTAGCGTGCGGTATTTACGTTAAGCAACGCAAATGACCGGGTGTGGTTTTACGCCTTTTCGGCTACCTCTTCTGTAACGGCATCGTCGGCAAGCACACTCGCCGGGCGATTTGCGCGCTGCTTTCGCGTGACGACGTCAATTGCGTAACCAATCACCACCGCTGCCAGAGTCGGCAGGAACCATCCGAACTCGATGGTCTGACCAGGCACGAGACTAAGGAAGTCCGCCAAAGCAGAACCACCGACACCCAAACCGGAGAGTACTGAGATACCCGACCAGATGGTGGCAACCCAGACGCCCAGGCGGTAGGTGTAATACAGCTTGAAGGAGTAGGAAATGACTGGGTCGAGAAGCGTCAGTGCAATCAGCGTGATTGCCGGCGGGTAAATAAAGGTGATAATCGGCGCGGCAATCGCCAGTACCTGAGACAGCCCCTGTGTTGCCATTACGAAGGACATGACCGTGAAGACAATCGCCCAGGCCTTGTAACTGATACCCGGAAGCAGCAGATTGAAGAACTCACTGGTTGCGGCAATCAGACCGACGGCTGTGGTCATGCATGCCAGCAGAACGATGAGACCGAAGACAATCTGACCGCCCTGACCCATGGCCTGTTTGGAAGCCTCTGCGAGGATGCCCGAGCCGTTATCGAAGGAGGCAGCATTCGGCAGCACCTGGCCGACATAGCCCAATCCCAAGTAGATGATGGCCAGCAAAATGCCGGCGAACAGGCCTGAGATCATTGTGCCGCGAACCATACGCTTGCCCTCTGGGACACCGCTGACGCGGAGGGCAGAAATGACAATGATGCCGAATGCAAGGCCGGCGATGGAGTCCATGGTGAGGTAGCCCTCGACTAGGCCGGAGGCAAATGGGGTAGAGGAGTACTTTTCAATTGGCGCAGCCGGAGCGGCATCGAATTTGAATGCCGACATTCCAACCAATACAACCAAGAGAATCAGCAGAGCCGGGGTGAGAATCTTGCCCAGTTTGGACACAATTTCATTCGGATTCCACGCCAATGCCAAGGCGATACCGAAGAAAACAAAGTAGAAGGCCGCAGCGGCGGCCAGCGAATCACTGCCGAAAACCGGCTGGACACCGGTTTCGTATGACACGGCACCGGTACGCGGCAGAGCGTAGAAAGCACCGATGGAAAGGTATGCGATTACCGGGAAGCTCAGGGAAAAGATGCGGCCCGCGCGGAACGCTAGGTCACGTAAATTGCTGCCTGAAATGGCGATGGCGATGATGGCCAGAACTGGCAACGCCACACCGGTGAGCAGGAAGCCGGTGATTGAGGGGCCAAAGTTGGTACCGGAATCCACTCCGAGCTTCGGCGGGAAGATGAGGTTGCCCGCGCCGAAGAACATCGAAAACAGCATGAGCGCTGTAACAACGATTATGGAAGCGAAAGACTTCGGGGACTCCACTCCGCTCGACTTGGTCATGAGAATTGTGTTCTTTCTAAATTAGTGTCGCCCGTAAGGTCAAGGGCGATGCTGCATGCTGCTGTGGCGACGCCGTTGTCGCTGGTGCTGCGGTGGCGCAAACGCCCGTTACAGCAGCGCAATTGCAGTTCGTGTGCCCATGTAGATGACAGGCCACGATGCCGAAAACTGACACTTTAATGTGAAATTGTGAATTGTCACGGGCTGGGTGGAGCCTGATGCGTGAATTAAGTTGCGGCTTGTATGAGCCGTCTTTATTTGAACTATTAAGGGGCTTCGACGGCGTTGGTGGTGCCGACGAAGGCACTCTATTTATCCTAATGGGGCGTTCGAGAGAGGGAAAATCAAGAAAATTCCCAGAAAGTTTGCTGCTCGTGATCGATCGATGCGCCAATAAAGAAAGAGCCTGGCACACACTTTTACGCTGACCGTGTGTGCGCCGGGCTCAGTAATAATTCCGTCGCTCTACAGCAGATCCTTCACCTTCGGATTCACAAGCGCGGTCACTGCGGCCTTCGCATCGGCCGCAGTCTCGGCATCGACAGCGTACGCTGCCATCTGCTGGCAGGTAGCGCGGTCGTGGAGGCGGAGAGCGGCGCGGACGGCCGGTACCTTCTTGGAAGCCATGGACAGCGAGCTCACGCCGAGACCCACCAGGACCAGTGCCAGCAGCGGGTCACCGCCGGCTTCACCGCAGACGCTAATGGGCTTGCCGGTAGCATTGCCGCCCTTGCATGCGGACTTAATCATTTGCAGTACCGCTGGTTGCCACGGGGAAAGCAGATCCGCCAGAGCCCCCTGCATGCGGTCGGCCGCCATAGTGTACTGCGACAAGTCGTTAGTACCAATGGAGGCAAAGTCCACGATGGACAGCAGCTGCTTCGCGCGAATTGCTGCTGCGGGGACCTCAATCATGATGCCGACCTTCGGCAGGCCACGCTCACGCGCCCTGTCCGCAAACCACTTTGTTTCTTCGACCGTTGCTATCATCGGAGCCATAACCCGCAGGTCAGCCTTGCGGCCGGTGGCATCAAACGCAGCGGCGAGTGCATCCAGCTGCGTATCCAGCAAATCTTCCCGAGCCTGTGACAGGCGCAGTCCGCGGCGACCCAGCGCCGGGTTTTCTTCCTCGCCTAGGTCGGCAAAGCTCAGCGGCTTATCCGCACCCGCATCCAGTGTGCGCACAACCACGCGTCGCTCACCGAATGCCTTCAGCACACGAGTGTAGGTTTCCGTTTGTTCTTCCAAACTCGGAGCCTTGTCGCGGTCGAGGAAAAGGAACTCAGTACGGAACAGGCCAGTGCCCTCATTATCCTGCGCTGCTGCAGACTCACCATCTTCCGCCGTACCAATGTTGGCCAGCAGATTCACAGGGTAACCATCAGCGGTCTTGCCTGCGCCCACAGACTGTGCCAGGGCGGCTTCCCGGCGACGAGCGCGCTCTTCCAACTCGGCGACCTCATCGGCGGTCGGATTCGCAATCACCTCACCGGCGCCACCGTCAATGGCGACAAAGGTACCGGCCTTAAATTTCATGACGCCCTTCGCCTTAACGACGGCCGGAATGCCCAGCTGAGCTGCGAGGATAGCCGTGTGGCTGGTAGGCCCGCCACCAGCGGTGGCGATGCCTACGACCAACTCGGGATCAAGCCCCACGGTTTCGGCGGGAGCGAGATCGTCGGCAAGCAGAATAGTGGGGGTGGAGACATCCGGGACGCCCGGCTTTGGCAGGCCGCGCAGCTCGCAAATCGTGCGGTCGCGAACATCGTAGAGGTCGGTGACACGTTCAGCCATGTAGCCGCCGAGGCTTGCGAGGAGCTGCGCGTAGTCTTCAACGGCATCGTGAACTGCCTGGGTGACGCCGGAGCCCGCCTTGAGTTTCTTCACCACAGCCTTGGCGAGTGCCCTATCGGAAGCCAGTTGCGCAGTGGCCTCCAGAATCGGACGCGCCTGCGGGCTGGAATGCTCAGCCTGCTTCTTCAGCGACTCTGCGACGTTGGCCATCGCTGCGCGGACGCGCTCACCATCGGCGACAGGGTCGGTCGACGACGGCTCTTGGGTATCAACTCCCGGAGCGGGGAGTACCTTTACTACTTCAGCGCTGGCCGTACCGGTCGAGACACCGATGCCATAGATGACAGTGTGCTGTTCGTTCATTGCTTCCGATCTCCTTTTCGGGACCTCTGCGGGGAGACCCGTCGGTCGTGGTGTGCCGTGGTGTTATCCAGGAGTGTTGTAGCTGGGCTTACTCGGCATCCAGGTCGCGCTCGAGCATGGCAGCGAGCTCGTCCAGAGCTGCAGTTGCGGAGTCGTCCTCACAGCTCAGCGTGACTTCATCACCGTGCTTAGCGCCGAGGGTCATGACCTCCAGGATCGAAGCGGCATCGGCCTCTTCGTCATCGAGGGAAATGACAATGTCGTAGTCGTACTCAGCAGCAGCCTGAGTGAACAGGGAAGCCGGGCGAGCGTGCAGGCCTACGGTGGAACCGATGGTAGCGGTACGAGTAATCATGGTTGAATCCTTTCGGGTCGAGTGTGTCGAATTATCTGACTCAGGCACAGGGCCTGTACACCCCACCGCGGGTGCGCCGCCCGCTGGTGCTTGCTTAGCATCAACGTCGCGCACGCTCCGGGAAGCCCTGGAGGCGGTGGGAGATACAGCCGCTGCCTGCACAATGCGTGCAATGTGCAGGGTGAGGTAGGAAATTTCGTCTTCCGTTAGCCCCGACCCCAGACGCAGTTCAATGACTGCGGAGATGCGCTGTGCGCAACGATATGCCTCTGGGGAAGAGTCACGGATGGCCTGGCCAATAGCGGAGGAGTGGTCTTTCAACTGCTCATGCTTGGCAATCCGGACGAACAGGTAGCGCAGGTGCGTGATGAAGCGCCCCACATTGACAGTCTCTGGCTCCAGCGTGATGCCAAAATCACTTTCAATGATTGTTAGCAGCTGCTGCAGCACGCCCGTCATGGTGTAGGTGAAGCTCAGATCACCCGTGGCAAAACCGGCATTGACCAGATGCAACGTAATCGCCACCGCTTCTGAACGGGGCAGTGGCGCTATACGACGGTCATTGAGAGCGCGGTTGATATGCGACAAAATGGCCTGCGCTTGCGCGTACTCTTCACTATAAAGTTGGCTGACTTCCGCGAGCAGTGGGTAATCAGCTCGCTGCCCGTTAGCTGCCCTCATGATGGCGAAACCAATGTGATCGGCCAACGCCACAAGAAGGGAAGCGTTCTTTGTCATTGATTCCGGCAGACCGGCCGCGGTTACCGCATCGGTCACAAGAGTGATGTGGGCCAACGGAATCTCTGTGAGCATCGTGGCAATATGGTCCGGATCGCGGCCTTCCGCTGGGACAAAGATTCGAACAACTTTGCTCGAATCAACCGGCTGCCCCGGGCGGGCCTTGAACCCAATGCCACGGCCGGTGATGATTTTCTCGCCGGTCGCGTCCTTGGCCAGGACCACGTTGTTATTGAATACTCTCAGGATTTCCATGTCGGTAACCGTGAACTCCTCGATAAGTTGAGGGATTTCAGGCCGGTATGCCTTCTAGAAATCAATTATGGCTGAACTTCGATGACCGTGTCGCCGGCCCGGACGGAGTTGCCGGTGAGCGGAGTGACCTTGGTCATCTTCTTGGTATTGGTGATGGTCATTAGCGTCGTGGTGGAGTATCCAGCTTCCTTGACCTTGTCGAAGTCGACCTCGGCGAGAACATCGCCGGCCTCGACTTGCTGCTTCTTGACAACCTGGACATCGAAGCCCTCGCCGGCCATCTTGACCGTGTCGATACCGACATGGACGAGAACCTCCACACCGTCATCGGTCTTGATACCGAAGGCGTGACCGGTCTTGGCCACGGTCATCAGCGTGCCGGATACGGGTGCGACCACGGTGGAGCTGGTCGGTTTGATGCCGACCCCGTCACCGAGAGCACCGGAGGCAAAGACCGCGTCGCCGGCCTCGGCAAGAGTGATAACCTCACCGGAAACCGGGGCTTGCACCTGTGCGGGCTTGGTAGCAACGGAGGTTGCTACACCACCTGCGCCAGCGGCTGCAGCAGCAGGAGCTGCAGTTTCGACGCCGGAGCCGCTTTCGCCTGAAGTTCCAGCGGGAGCGGAAGCGGAGTCACTTGAGGCAGTTTCCGGGGTGTCGTCGCTGGGCTCGTCGTCGAGCTCTGCGGCGCCTGCGGCCTCGGCCTCAGCCTTCTCTTCTGGCGTGCGGTAGTCGGTGAGAATGATGGCGAACATGGCAACGAAGAACGCCACAGCGATGGAGATCAAGTAGACCCAGATCGGCTTGAACACGACAGTGGTAATCAGAGAGGTAAAGACGAAGGCGTTGGTTGTCACGCCACCGTACGGGGCGGAGAGGATGGCGATCGTCAGACCGCCGGCGAAACAACCGAGCAGCATACGCGGGTAGATCCTCTTAAAGCGCAGGTGAATACCGTAGAGGGACGGCTCGGAAATACCGCCGAAAAGACCGGCAGCGAGTGCACCCGTTGCAGTTTGGCGCATCTGAGTGTCGTGGTCGCGCATGGAAAGAACCAGCACACCGGCAGTTGCGCCGAAGCAGGCGAAGTTCCAGGCCCCCATCGGGCCTTGGATGAAGTCGTAGCCGAGAGTCTGGATATTGACCAGCATCAGCGCATTCAGTGGCCAGTGCAGGCCAAGCGGTACGAGGAACGGGTAGAGCATCGGGATGAGAATTGCGAACACAAACGGTGCGTTCGAGTTCATCCATGCTAGGCCAGAGCCGATGCCGTTGCCCAACCAGATACCCAGTGGCCCGATGAGGAAAGCGGTCAGCGGAATCATAATCAACATGGAGATAAACGGCACGAAGACCATCTGCACATTCTCCGGGAAGACCTTCTTCAAACCGTGGTAGACCACTGCCAGGATGGCCACCATGATTAGTGGTACGAAGACCTGTCCGCCATAATCATTGAGCTGCATTGGCAGGCCGAAGATGTTGGCGGTGAAAGTTTCGGTGCCCAGCTCCTCGTTGACTGTCTTGATAGTGTCCGAGAAGCGCTCAGTATCCTGCAGACTCATAAACTCTGGCGTCATTAGTGCAGCCATGATAGCTGCGCCCAGCCACGGATCGACCCGCAGCTTCTTCGCTGCGTTGTAGGCGACCATGATTGGCAGGAAGTAGAAGACACTGCGCCACATGGCATCGACAAAAATCCAGGTGGCGGACTTATCTTCAGCGCGGAAGTCGACGATGTTCAGGCCGTCGAGAACTGCGGCAATCGCGATAATCAGCGATGCACCCAGCAGCACGCCCAGAATCGGGCGGAAGGAATCGGAGAGGTACTCGAAGAAGTTATCGAGCCACGAGTACTTACCGCGTGCCTTCGAGCGGGCTTCTGCCTTTACGTCTGCATCGGACTTAGTGGCAACTGCGCCTGTCCCCTTCATCTCTGGCAGGTGCTTAATTGCCGTGTACATCGACTCGACACCACCGCCACAGATGACCTGGTAGCGGTTATCGCCCTGGTGAACGACGCCGAGCACGCCCGGCACCTTGTCAATCTTGTCCTCGTCAATTTTGGAGACATCACCGAGTTCAAAGCGTAGACGCGTCGCACAGTGCGTCAGGCTCGTGATGTTTCCGGGCCCACCGAGGTTTTCAACTATTGCCCTCGCGTTGGAATCTTTTGACGACCCCATCGTGACCTTCTTTCACGGTAGACAGGGCCGTTAAACGCAAAAAAGACCCGAGGCACCACGAACTGTGGGCCTCAGGTCTTGCCTCAAAAGAGTAACAACCCTGGGTTGATATCTATTGACTTTGACCCTACTCCGCTTTACGTAGTTTTGGCAAGGGAGTAATTCAAGCTCAAATTTCATATTTGGGGATAGCTTAGATTTCCTGTGGACAACCGCATGCAACTTCCTTCGCGCTCAACACGGAAGTCGTAAGGTGGCAGCTATGAGGATTGGAGTTTTAGGTGTAGGAGCTGTGGGCGGCTGGTTTGGTGGTCGTCTTGTGCAAGCGGGGTATGACGTTGTCTTTCTCGCCCGCGGTGAGACCCTGACACGTCTCCGTGAGGTGGGGCTCACGCTTATCGACGAACACGGGGAGCGCAGCATTATCCCCGTCAAGGCGGCTGATAACTGGGATAAACTCACCGCCGATGGCATCGATGTCGATGTTGTGCTTGCGGCGACCAAGGCGCTGCCGGGCAACGATCCCTTCCCGCAAGTTCCGGCCGGAGCGGCGGTGGTCACCACCCATAACTCGGTGGAAATCCCGTACTTAGCAGCACAGCGCTTCGGCGAGGACAAGGTGTTCCCGGGCGTTATCCGCGGTTTCTTTATCCACACCGGCCCCGCGGAAGTCACTTTCCGTCCTGGGCCGATGAGTTTGAACATCGGCACATTTGATGGCTCCACCAATGACCTAGTCGGGGAAGTTATCGAGGCGCTGCATGCAGCCGGACTGGGAGGCGAGCAACTGCCGGATATCTGGGGCGATATCTGGGCAAAGGCGATGTTCGTGGCCAACCTCGGTGCCCTGGGTGCCCTGGCTGATAGCCCGATTGGCTACCTGCGTGAGGAAATGCGTGACAGCTTGACTCGGATGTTTGAAGAAACCGAAGCAGTTGGTCGCGCCTGTGGTGTCGCGCTTCCGGACGATATCGTGCCACGAACCTTGGCCTTTGCTGATGCGCAGGGCTACGACAACACCTCGTCGATGCAGCGCGACTACACAGCAGGGCTTGCCAATGAGCTCGATGCCCAGATTGGCGCAATCCGCCGGATGGGGCAGAAGGTGTCAGTGGAAACACCGACACTCGATCTGGTGTATGGCGCTCTGGTTGGGCGTCAACAGAACCACGAGGATTAACAGCTGCGGCGCGCAGTTAAATCAAACCGGAATTGGGGGATTGGAAAGACTGATGAAAATTGGATCGGACTACACGGAAAACAATGGGCTCATCATCGGTGAGGATGAATTGGCTCGACCGGCGTGGGCGGCTCACAGCGAGCTGCTGAGAGAATATTACGATACCGAGTGGGGGATGCCGGTGCGTGATGAGCAAGGACTATTCGAACGGCTCAGCCTGGAAGTATTTCAGGCGGGACTGTCGTGGGAGACAGTTTTGAAGAAGCGGCCCGCGTTTCAGCAAGCCTTTGCGAACTTCGACCCCGATGCGGTTGCTGATTTCGATGACGAAGATGTCGAAAGATTGATGAATGATGAACGGATCATTCGGAATCGCAGGAAGATAACCGCAGTAATCAATAACGCCGAGGCGACTATTGCTCTGCGTGAGCACGGCGGCTTAGCCGAGCTGATGTGGTCGTTTAAACCGGAGAAGTCTCCGGAGCCACGTTCAATCGAAGAGGTTCCCAGCTTCTCCGAGGAGTCCAAGGCGCTTGCCAAGGCATTGAAGAAAGCCGGTTTTAAGTTCGTAGGCCCCACCACGGTCTTTGCATCAATGGCTGCCGTGGGGATTGTCGATATCAACATTGTTGGCGCACATCGGCGCGGTGCATCTGGCGTTTTTGACTAGGCGAGGGGGAAACTAGGTGAGTGGGAAACTAGGTGAGTGGGAAACTAGGTAAGTGGGGAATGTGACTAGCTAAGCGGAAAGAAAAAGAGCGTGCCACCCGGCACGCTCAAAATCTTTCGGTTCGTGTAGAACTACTTGTTCTCGTAGGAGTCGGAGTAGTTCTGGCCGTCCTCAGAAGTCCACTTCATGGTGTCCTTAGTGAACGGCTGCTCCCAGCCGTTTTCAATCTCGGACTCCGGAGCGGTCGGCAGACCAATCTCGTTTTCCAGTGCACCGTTGGCAACCCAGGTCTCGCGAATCTTACCAATCAGCGGCTGTGCACCGTTGGTCTCCGGGGACTCAACGAAGGTGACATTCTCGTATTCAGCGGCAACTGCGTCGCCGACCTTCTTAGCGGACTTGAACTCGCCAGCTTCAGTACCGTATGGGGAGGTGAAGGAAGAAGCAGCCTCGGTGATGGACTCAGGCAGGTCAGCCTCTGCCACATCCTCGCCAGCAGCGTCGCCCAGACCCAGACCGTTCATAGCCTCGTTAGCCTTGTCCTTAGCGCCATCAGCAGCCTCGCCAGCCTTGTCCTTAGCGCCGTTCATAGCGTCGCCAGCCTTATCAGTGGCGTCGGTTGCTACCTGGCCAGCCTGATCCTTGGCGTTGTTAGCAGCATCCTGTGCATCATCGGAAGAACATGCAGCCAGACCGCCGAGAAGAGCGGCGGAGCCGACGATTGCGGTAGCGATACGGGTCATCTTCTTGTTCTGCATTTCAAACCACTTTCTTGAGAGCTAACTAAGTTACCTATTCAATTATTGGCATCTTCCACTATTTGCCCGAATTAAATTCAAAGAGAAAATGACAGTTCTTTCGAATATCAGGCATTGGAAGATGGTGTGGCTTCAAAGCCCTACAGAAAGAACACTAGGTAATTCTGAGGCTTGTGCAAGTCAAACTGCGTGAATCTGTGTACTTTATGCACTATTTGTTACCGAATTTACGTGATTGCGAAATTGGAATAGTGCTGGTGAGGGCGTTGCGAGTAACGGAAAGGTATCAATCTTATTAAGCTTGACGTTTATTGCTTATTTTCTTTCCCCGTGGGGTTGGAGCCGCGGGCATCGTCGTCAAGCGTGTACTTGCCATCTGGCAGGACGAACCATGCCAAAAGGTAAAGAGCTACGAATCCAGCGCCAATCTTCCAGCCAAGCATCGATCCAATGCAGGGGAGGATGATATAGACCATTCGCGTGAAAGTGATATCCCAACCTTGGCTTTCCGCAATTCCTGCGAGGACGCCACCGAGGAGGCGGTCATTACGCGAGCGGTAAATTTTCTTGGTGGATCTTTCGGGAGCGGCGTCGCTCATTAGATAAATACTCCGAGGTATGGATATTTAGGTATTTCCGGTTGATTGCGCTTATACGTAAGTTTCCTTCGGCATGATAATCCATGCTGCAATGTAGAGAAGAAACTGCGGGCCTGGCATCAGGAAAGACGCGACAAATATAACGCGCAGCAAAGTCGCATCCCAGTTGAAATACTCAGCGAACCCACCGAGCACACCGGCAACCATCTTGTTATTGGTGGAACGGGTCAGTGACTTGTTGTTCATACTTATCAAGGGTAGCCCTAATCCGTTTAGTTCGCAGTGGTGCTAGCTCTACTAAATGTTCACTAAATGTTCCGGCTTAAACAGCATGCCCCAGCTAAAAACACCGCTACCCCAAGACGGTTAGGTGGGGTAGCGGTGTTGGGCGTCGTCAAGCGAGTTTTACTGGGCGAGTGCTAGCAGTCGTAGTAGAGCTCGAACTCCTGCGTCGTCGGGCGCAGGCGTGCCGGCATGATCTCCTGCTCGAACTTGTAGCGGATGTGCGCGTCGATGAGATCCTGGGTGAAGACATCACCGGCGAGCAGGAACTCGTGGTCCTCCTCCAGTGCATTAAGTGCACCCTCCAGCGAATGCGGGACGGTGGGAACGTGCTTGAGTTCCTCTGGTGGCAGCTCGTAGAGGTCCTTGTCAATCGGCTTGCCCGGCTCGATGCGGTTCTTGATGCCGTCGAGACCAGCCATCATTGCGGCGGTGAAAGCCAAGTACGGGTTGCCCGACGGGTCCGGAGCGCGGAACTCGATGCGCTTGGCCTTCGGGTTTGCGCCGGTAATCGGGATTCGGATGGCGGCCGAGCGGTTCTCCTGGCTGTAGACCAAGTTGACGGGGGCCTCGAATCCCGGAACCAGACGGTGGTAGCTGTTCATCGTCGGGTTGGTGAAAGCCAGGACTGCGCCGGCGTGCTTCAGGATGCCGCCAATGTAGTAGCGCGCCATGTCCGACAGGCCACCGTAGCCGTTCTCATCGTGGAACAGCGGCTTACCATCCTTCCACAGCGACTGGTGGATGTGCATGCCAGAGCCGCCATCGCCTGCCAGCGGCTTCGGCATGAAGGTAGCGGACTTCTGGTTGAACTTGGCGGTGTTCTTCACCACGTACTTGAAAGTCTGCATGTCATCGGCGGCGTGCAGCAGGGTATTGAAACGGTAGTTAATCTCCTGCTGACCACCCGAGCCCATCTCGTGGTGGGAGCGCTCAACATGGAAGCCAACATCTTGCAGGTGCTCACCGATTTCGTCACGAAGATCCTGCATGTGGTCATACGGAGCAGTAGGGAAGTAGCCGCCCTTGGTACGCACCTTGTGGCCCAGGTTGCGCGATCCGTCCGGATTGACCTTCACACCCGAGTTCCACCAGCCCTCAACCGAGTCAACCTCGTGGAAGGACTTATTCGAGGTGGAGTCGTAGCGGACAGAGTCGAAGATGTAGAACTCTGCTTCGGCGCCGAAGTTACAAGTATCGGCGAAGCCCAGCTCGTTCAGGTAGTTCTCGGCCTTGCGGGCAATATTGCGCGGATCTCGGCTAAACGGCTCGCGGGTGTGCGGGTCGTGGACGAAGAACTTCATGTTCAGCGTCTTCGACTTGCGGAACGGGTCGATGAAAGCCGTGTCCAGGTCGGGCAGCAGCATCATGTCGGAGTTATCCACCGAGGTGTAACCCGCAATGGACGATCCGTCGAAGGCGAGGCCCTCATAGGCTGAGTCCTCATCAAACTCGGATACCGGAACGGTCAGGTGCTGTTCGATGCCGGGAACGTCGGTGAACTGGACGTCTACCCAGCGAATGTCATTGTCCCGGATGAATCGTTGGATCCCTTCCGGAGTTGTCTGGTCACTGCTGGGTTTGAACTTACCCATTGGTAAAATTCGCCTACTTCGCGTCTAGCTTGTTGAGCTTGTTGGTCGTCTTGTCGAACTTGCTGGTCACTATGAAATTGTGCGGCTTGTTTTGTGCGTGGGGCGGAGCGTTGAGGTGGGGCTCGAACTCATGGTTAATCGAGCCCACACAGTCCGTGTCAGCTACTTCAGCAGCGGAACATCCCACAGGTTCAGCTTGGTGCCGATGCCCTTTGCCAGGGCGTTGTCGTAGACATCGGTAGCCCAAGCAACGTCCTCGACCGGCATACCGCCGATGGAGTAGCAGAAGATTTCCTCGTCGTTCTGGCGTCCCGGGGCCTTACCGGAGGCGATATCGCCAATGTTGACAAGCTTCTCGGCGGGAAGAGTGCCCTCTTCCTTCATGTCCCACCAGCGGTTACCCGGAATACCGAGCAAGCGCTCATAGGTCACGTCTGGGCCGTTCTCGTTGAACCACTCTTCGTACAGGCCGGTGTAGTCAACGACGAGGTTGCAGTCGTCGGAACGCACGAAGTCGTCGTCGAGGCGTGCAGCGGCCGGCATGAGCAGCAGCGCGCCGGGCTTCAGGTACTCCTTCTTGAAGTACGGGAAACCGGACGGGCCATCGGAGGAAGTCGAGGTGCCGGCGATGAGGATGTCGGAGTCGCGGATGGCCTCTTCTTCGGTCTCGACGATACGGACCTCTTCCAGCTGTGGGAACTCGTTCTTAATCCAATCGACAGCCTTCTGCGTCGAGGCCTGGGAGCGGCCCTTGACCTTAACCTTCTTGATGCTCGGACGCTGTGACATAGCAGAGCCGAGAATGGTGCGGCTCATAACACCCGGGCCAATGATGCCAACGACCTCGGCATCTTCGACGGCCAGGTGCTTGACGCCGACACCCGGGACAGCGCCAGTGCGGTATGCCGAAAGGAGGTTTGCCGACATGACAGCCTTCGGCGCACCCGTAATTGCATCGTTGAGAATGAACAGGTGGATCGAACGTGGCAGGTCGTTCTGGCGGTTCTCGGCATTGGAGCCGTACCACTTAACGCCTGCGCCATTGAAGCGACCACCGAGGTAGGCGGGCATTGCCATGAAACGACGGTCAGGGCCATTTGCCGGCATACCCTCATGGATTGGATTATCCGGGAAGTTGACCTGGGCACCGTGGGAGTTAGCGGAAGCGCCAGCCATGCGGTAGTCGCCGTCAGCCAGCAGAATCAGGGTTTCTTCCATGGTCTCAACACACTTAGCGAAATCCGTGACGCCAGCTTCAACCATGTCAGGTTCGCTGAGGTAGAGAAAATCAATGCGAGTTGAGTTTTCTGGGTTGGCAGCGTTTTCGTTAGTCAAGAATGCTCAAATCCTTCTTAATGTTCATCGGCCACCATATGCGGCAGCGGTGCTTAAGAAATTCCAGATGCATGCTCTCCAGAATCAATCAAATGCCTCGGCGTGGGCTCTCGAGTCGCCATTTCCGAGGGGGTTTGTCCTACCACCATACGGAAAAGCCACAGCGTAGGGGCGTTTACGCAGTCTTCAGCACTCCATTTCCGCTTTACGACGGTCATAGCGATGGAGTCCAATTTCCGTCAATAAGTTGCCCGTAATAACTACTTCGACATGCACAATTGATAATTGTTCAGAACGATTACCGATGAGTGAATTATCCTCCCACACATCAATGTTTGTGAACTTTGTCACATGTTATTAATCTGCGACACATTTCTGGTTCAACGGGCGTGATTGCCGGGCATCCTACCTTCGCAGCATGCCCCATCCACCCTTGGTAGCCGCCCCCGCATTCGTCCCTCGCGTTCTCCCTAGCGCCACCCTCGCACTTATGGCCAATTTTCTGGCACTTATCGATGATTTTCCTTCACTTGTCGACGATTTTTCGTCACTTATCGACGGCTGTCAGGCTCTTATGCGCACGGTATCCCCCCACCCTGTCACTTGTCGATGCGCTGTTCACTTATGGCC
>NZ_KV836288.1:6081-17181 GCF_001838325.1 Corynebacterium sp. HMSC074C05 | reverse complement strand
GGGGGGGGAGGAGGAGAGTGCGCGACTCTACTCGTGCAGGAGGTGCGGCCCTTTTGCGGTGGTATATGGTTCTGTTCAGGGAAATGGCCTGGAATCGCGCACAAATTCGTGCTCACATATGCGCGCGTATGCGGGCCCAGGCACCCGCAGCCAGCATGGCCGCAACGAAAAACCGCCTGGCCACATTAACTGTGGTCAGGCGGCATCTAACAAGCTCGTTGGGTGGCCATGAGGAGCAACGGGTGCTGCTCGCTGTGACCGTCGTGAAGCGAAAACTCTAGCAGTCGTAGTACATTTCGTATTCCTGCGGAGTCGGGCGCAGGCGAACCGGCTCGATCTCGTTTTCGTACTTGTAGTCGATGTAGGTCTGGATGAGGTCCTCGGTGAAGACATCGCCCTCGAGCAGGAACTCGTGGTCGTTGCGCAGGGCCTCGAGCGCGGCCTCGAGAGAAGTTGGAGCCTGCGGGATGTCGGCGGCTTCCTCCGGCGGGAGCTCGTAAAGGTCCTTGTCGACCGGAGCGTGCGGCTCGATGCGGTTCTTCACGCCGTCCAGTCCGGCCATCATCATGGCGGCGAAACCAAGGTACGGGTTGCCCGACGGGTCCGGAGCGCGGAACTCGATGCGCTTTGCCTTCGGGTTGGAGCCGGTGATCGGAATGCGAACAGCGGCAGAGCGATTGCGCTGCGAGTAGACCAGGTTAATCGGAGCCTCGAAGCCCTTGACCAGGCGGTGGTAGGAGTTCAGGGTCGGGTTGGTGAAGGCCAGTACCGCACCTGCGTGGTGCAGGATGCCGCCGATGTACCAGCGAGCAATGTCCGACAGGCCTGCGTAACCGGCCTCATCGTGGAACAGCGGCTTGCCGTCCTTCCACAGCGACTGGTGAGCGTGCATGCCCGAGCCGTTGTCGCCAGCCAGCGGCTTCGGCATAAAGGTGACGGACTTGCCCTCTTCCCAGGCGGTGTTCTTGATGATGTACTTGAAGGTCTGCAGGTCGTCTGCAGCGTGCAACATCGTGTTGAACTTGTAGTTGATCTCCTGCTGGCCACCAGTGCCGACCTCGTGGTGGGCGCGCTCCAGGTCGAAGCCGGCATCAGCGAGCTTCAGGCACATCTTGTCGCGCAGGTCCTGATAGTGGTCGTACGGAGCGGTAGGGAAGTAGCCGCCCTTCAGGCGAGTCTTGTAACCCAGGTTTGCAGAACCGTCCTGGTTCTGGTCCTTACCGCGGTTCCACCAACCTTCGATGGAATCAACTTCGTAGAAGCCGCGGTTGGTGTCGGTCTCGAACTTGACGTTGTCGAAGATGTAAAACTCCGCCTCAGCGCCGAAGAAGCAGGTGTCGGCGATGCCGGTGGAGATGAGGTATTCCTCCGCCTTTTTCGCAACGTTACGCGGGTCGCGGGAGAACGGCTCGAGGGTAAACGGATCGTGGACGAAGAACTTGACGTTCAGGGTCTTTGCCTTGCGGAACGGGTCAATGCGCGCGGTGCTCAGGTCGGGCAACAGTGCCATGTCGGACTCGTCGATGGAAGTGAAACCACGAATCGAGGAACCGTCGAATGCCAGGCCTTCGGCCATTGCGTCCTCGTCAAATGCGGATGCCGGAATGGTGAAGTGCTGCTCGATGCCGGGAACATCCGTGAAGCGGACGTCTACGAACTCGACGCCCTCTTCTTTGATATACGCGACTACTTCCTCGGGAGTTTTGAAGGACATGTGCGGTCTCCTTAGTTGGCCTTGTTTAGTACGCAGTAGGGAATTCTTGCACGCTGTTTCGTGCGCCTGCCGCGCTGTCAAGGACTGGCCGGTTGACGCCTTTAAGCTTAACGAACCACCCATTCATTCTGGAATTAGAACCACGAATTTTGCCGTGCCGCATAAAAGAATCCGCCAATACGGAATGGGCTACGCAAATAGGGAGTAGGTTATCTGTTTGTGGAAACAGGGCAATACCCTGCGCATTCGCGTCACACACGCTTTACGACGAGCCTTTAGCTCCCATGCTGATAGAAAATTGGAAAAGGCGACGCAACATCGCCCCCGGATTACCCCCGCGTAGGCTGAGTGGCTGTCCCAGCCCGTGATTTGATAGCCGGATTACTGCATTAGACTATGAACCCATGGAAGAAAAGCACAGTTGGCTAGATGGCCCTCAGATTCCGGGAGAGTTCGATAATCCGGACAAACTCTCGGACTATCCCGGCCAGGCGTTGGGTCTTGCCCCCGATGGCCCAGGCTCGCAAGCGACGCTGATGCGTCGCGTCGGCGGCATTCTCATTGACTGGATCATTTCCCTGATGATTGCCGGCGCTTTTTCGATGTTCTTCGGCCCGAGCGAGGAGCAAATTGACCAGTTCGGAGATTCGTTTATCGCCTGGCAGTCATTCCTTGCGACCTATACGCCAGTTGTCTTCCTCATTATTGGCACGGTGTCGGTTTGGCTGTTCGCCCGCACTCCGGGGCAGTGGATGATGAAGATGGGCGTCGCTCGCGTGGACAAGCCCGGCGAGCGAGTCGGCTTTGTTCGTGCCTTCTTCCGCAGCTTGCTTACTCTTTTCCTGCTGCCGCCAGCAATCACCGACTCGGATATGCGCGGCATGCACGACCGTGCCACTGGCACGGCCGTCATTTTGGGTTAATGCTGTTTGAGTTAGGGCTATAGCACCAACACGACCAGGACCTGGGCGAGAATGATCTTCATGATCATTGCCATTGGATACACCGTTGTGTATCCCATTGCCGGCAACTCGTTCTTGGCCTGGTCGTTGACGTATGAGAGCACTGCCGGGTGAGTCTGCAAGCCCGAGAGGATACCCGCAGTTTGACCGAACGGAATCTTCAGCACGCGGTGACCGACAATGAGGGTCAACAGTGCGGAGCTAAAGGCGATGATGGCGGCAAGGCCCAGAACTGTCAGTGATGCCGGGTCAGACAACGCAGCCTGGAATCCCTTACCAGCAGTAGTGCCGATACCAGCCAGGAACAGTGCTAGACCCATGGTGCGGAACGCCAGGTTGGCCGAGTAGGGGATAGGCCAAACCAACGGGCCAGTGCGACCAACAGCACCCAGAATCAGCGCCACAACCAGTGGACCACCAGCGGATCCCAGGGCTAGCGAGCTGCCGCCCGGAAGCGGAATCTTGATGAGACCGACCAATACACCCAGCGTAAGCCCAAGGGTGAGCGGCAAGAGGTTGACGTCGGAAAGCTTCTTGTAAGAGTCACCGAAGAACTTTGTTGCGTCCTTGATTTTCTCTGGTGGTGCAACCACGCGGACGCGGTCGCCAAGCTCGAGGCGCATGTTTGGTTCCGCGACGATGTCGTGGTCGCCGCGGCGAATACGCGTAATGATCATGCCGTCCATGCGAGTCTGAAGCTCCGCAATGGGTACGCCCACCACGTCAGATGCGGAGACGAAGATGCGACGGAAGTCCAGGCGACCGTCGTGTGTTGGATCACCTGGCATAAGCTCGCCAATGTATTTGGCGGCACGAGCAATTTCTTCCTCTGTACCGACGACGGAAATAATATCGCCGACAGAGACAGAGTCACCCGGAGATGGAATGTAGAGGTGGCCCTTATACTCGATGCGTGAAACCGTGATGTCCAAACCGAACTTCGACGGAAGGTCAGTGATGGACGGCAGGTCGTCCTTGAGGACCTTGATGTCCCGAGTATGCAGCGGAAGTGCGGCGACACCTGCGTCGATAGCTTCCTGGTCGTGATCGACGCGGAAGACCTTCGACATAATACCGATTGAGGCAATCACTGCCAGCACGCCGATTGGGTAGGCCAGGGAGTAACCAATCACCGGCATATCGTGGGCAGCGGCCAGCTCGCCCTTATCCGAAATGAGGCTAGGAAGAGCATCGACGATTGCTGCCATAGCCGGGGTGTTGGTCAGAGCGCCTGTGAAGGCGCCTGCGCCCTCCACCGGGTCGATAGGCAAAAACTTGATTAGCAAGAAAGACTCGATAGTGACAACTGCGAGCACACCAATGCCGAATAAGTTGTGCTTGATACCGCGTGAGCGTAACGAGCTGAAGAACTCGGGGCCCGCCTCCAACCCGATGGTGTAGACGAATAATGCCAGGCCCACGATGTAAATCAGCGGGGAGATTTGAATTTCCGGCTCAATGGTAGCGAGGATAAGGCCGACGAAGAGGACGGCAGCCACGCCAAGCTTGAAGCCGAAGATCTTGATCTGGCCAATTGCCAGGCCAAGAAACAAAATCACTAGAAGCGCTAAGAGTTCATTTTCAGCCAAGAGTTGCACATATCCCATGGTGGCACAACTAGTAGTAATCTTCATTAAGCATTGTTTTCAGCAAGGATATAACCTTTGCTGACGGCGTGATAAGTGAGAGTAATCACTTCAACAAGACATCAATAACTGTGTTTGAAGTCGTGGCTTTGGACTTCGATTTAAGGCTTTAGAGCACAAAAAAGGGGCCCGAAAGCCCCTTTTTTGCTTTAACCTAGGTTGTCCCTCGTCGGGTTGCCCGAGCAACTGGCTCTGGTGAAACCTAGCTAAAACCTCTAGTGCTTCTTGCCGCGATTTGCGGCACGGCGCGCACGACGGTTCATACCGGCCTGTGGGTTAGCTCCCTTCGGCATCGGCCCCTTGGGCATGTTCGCGCGCGCATCGCGAATGCGGTCCATCGACTGGATGCGCTCATTCAGAGCATTGGCCTGATCCTTATTCAGGTTGCGCGGCAGACGCATGAGTTCGCGCTGCAGCTTCTTCGGAGGGACCTGACCCTCGTCGCTGCCAGCAATCATGTCGTAAATCGGAGCTTCGCCCGCAATGCGTGCCAGCGACTTCTTCTCACGAGCAATCATCTGCTTGACGCGGTTCGGATCACCTTCACCGACCAGCACAACACCGGCGTTACCAATAACACGGTGAACAGCATCCATGTGCTGATTAGCGACAACACCGGTCTTGACGTGCCAGACATAGCCAACGCCCTGACGCATATTGTCCAGCGTCCACGCCGCAGCGCCGGCCTGGCCTTCTGCCTCTGTGTAGAAGGAAGCCTCAAGACGCTTGGAGAAGATGTACATCGCGACCATAAAGCCGATCGAAATACCAATAATCGTCAGAACCCAGGGCCAGACTCCACCAATGAGCAGACCAAGCAGTAGCAGCAGGATAATCGGCCCGAAGAAGCCCAGCGCCATGTAAGGCACGAGCTTGTTGTCCCGCGAGCGCTGCAGCTTAAACGCCTGCCACATCTGGCTACGGGTCTGCTTACGCTGAGCGCGCTTGGCGGCGCGGTTCGCCTTCTTCATTTCTTTCGCATCATTGGTCGCCATAATCACCAACTTTAGGGCATGCGATGTAGTTTTAGGCAATAGACCGCGCCGTAGCGCCGTTTCGCTTTACGACGGCGCTGAGGCCGTCAGGCCTCTAGGAAGCCGGAATAGCCGAAGTAACTGGTGTGTCCTCCGATGCGCCATAGCGGTCGAGCAGAGTCGAGGCTTCCTGCAGAGCGAGGTCGCTGCCGCCGTCGTCGGCAAGCGCGGAGAGATGCTCAGGCAGCTCCTGACCGCGGTGCGCCAGCGCGCGGGCGTAGAGCCGTCCAGCGCGGTAAGAGGAACGGACCAGCGGTCCTGACATGACGCCAGCGAAGCCCATCTCCTCAGCTGCCTTAGAGAGTTTGACGAACTCTTCCGGCTTGACCCAACGGTCAATTGGGTGGTGCAGCGGGGTGGGCCGGAGGTACTGCGTAATTGTCAGGATGTCGCAGCCAGCTCCGTGCAAATCTTCCATAGCGGAGATGATTTCGTCGTAGGTTTCGCCCATGCCCAGGATGAGGTTGGACTTGGTAACTAGTCCAGCGTCGCGAGCACGAGTGATGAGTTCCAAGGAGCGCTCGTAGCGGAATGCTGGACGGATGCGCTTGAAGATGCGCGGCACCGTCTCCAGGTTGTGAGCGAAGACCTCAGGCTTGGCGTCGAAGACCTGCTGTGCGGCGGATTCGTCGCCACGGAAATCGTCGACCAGGAGCTCGACCCCCGTATTCGGGTTGAGCTCGTGAATCTGTCGGCATGTCTCTGCGTAGAGCCAGGATGCGCCGTCGGGCAGGTCGTCGCGGGCGACACCGGTGATGGTCGCGTAGCGAAGATCCATCTCGCGGACGGACTCGGCGACACGGCGCGGCTCGTCCTTGTCCAAGGGATCTGGCTTGGCGGAGTTAATTTGGCAGAAGTCGCAGCGGCGGGTGCACTTGTCGCCGCCGATAAGGAAGGTGGCCTCGCGGTCTTCCCAGCATTCGTGAATGTTTGGGCAGCCAGCCTCCTGACAAACTGTGTGCAGGGAGGCGCCCGAGACACGGTTCTTCATGTCTTTGTAGCTGGGGCCCGGGCGAACCTGGTTGCGGATCCACCGTGGCTTGTTTTCGATAGGGGTCTCGGCATTTCGCGCCTCGACGCGCAGTAACTTACGTCCTTCTGGCTTAACAGTCACAGTTTCACCCTACTTGTTTGTTGATGAGTACTCGAATATGCCGGTAGTGGAGTTGTGCTTCACCCGGTGTGGCAGGCCCTTCGTGGGGTCGGGCGCGGAGCCGAAGGAATGGTCGGCAACGGTCAGACGGCCTTCCAAAGCATCTTGTAAATCCGCCAGAAGCGGCTCTGTCATCTCTGACACGCTAACATCTCGGTCAAGCTCCCGGGATAGGGTGGTCACTCCAGCATCGGAGATGCCACACGGGATGATGTAGTTGTAGAACTCCATAGAGTTGTCGCAGTTCAGACTCAGTCCGTGCATGGTCACACCATGAGTCACGCGGATTCCCAGTGCTGCAATCTTTCGGTCGCTAATTCCGTTTGAGGCCGGAATCCATACTCCAGAGCGGCCATCGATACGGCCAGCAGCTGCGATGCCGGTCCGGCGAACGGTTTGAATGAGGGCTTCTTCCAGTCTGCGGACGTAGTCCACCACATCGACCGGCTGAGCGAGCTTGATGATGGGATACATCACAAGCTGGCCCGGGCCGTGCCAGGTGATGCGGCCCCCGCGGTCGACATCGACGACCGACAACCCATTGGTAGGGCGGTCCTCCGGCTGGGTGCGCTTTCCTGCTGTGTAAAGACTCGGGTGCTCGAGCACGAGAATCTGATCTGGAATCAGGTCTTTCGCACGCTTGGCAGCAAGGTCTTCCTGTAGGTGCCAGGTCTCTTCGTAGTCGACAAGACCCAGGTGCTGAATCTCGATGTCGGAGCTAGAGTCTCGAATGGATTTATCTGCGCGAGTAAAAGGTTTTCTTGGGGCAGTCATGGTGGCCTATAGGATACGCCGAATTTCTGTGGACCTCAGATTTCTTGTTACTTGGATAGCACCAGCCACAAAAATACCCCGGTGGTCACTAGAAAGTGACCACCGGGGCGAAAGTGGCGTGCTTTTGTGGGCTTAGCCGAAGACGACGCGCAGGATGGAAACGGTGATTGCCGAAATACATGCAGCGGCCGGAAGGGTAATAACCCAGGCCAAACCAATCGGCTTCATCAGGTTCCAGTTAGCGGCGCGGTTAACGATACCGACGCCGAGAACAGCACCAATCAGAATGTGGGTGGAGGAAACCGGCAGACCCAGCAGAGAAGCAATCATAACGACCACAGCAGCAGAGAGCTCTGCGGCGAAGCCCGACGCCGGGTGCATCTTAGTCAAGCCGGAACCGACAGTCTGAATAACGTAGCGACCGATGAACCACAGACCGGAAATCAAAGCGACACCCATTGTGGCCATGACTGCCAGCGGAACACCAGACTCAGAAGAAATTTCGTTGGTCTTCAGAACATCCAGAATTGCCACGAACGGGCCAAGTGCGTTAGCGATGTCGTTCGAACCGTGGGAGAAAGCGAACGCAGAAGCGGTGAAGACCTGCATCCAGCTGAACAGCAGGAAGGTCGAGCGGTCGAGGTCCTGGCGCTTCAAAGTGCGGGCGAAGATGTAAACGGCGAGCCACACGGCGGTGGCAATCATGCCCATAATCAGGAAGTTGTCCAGGCCGGACAGGCCCAGGTGTAGGTTCTTGAGGCCCTTGAACAGCATCATCGCGGAGATGACGACGGAGCCCAATGCGGCCAGGCCTGGAACCCAGGCTTCTAGCGCGCGGTGAGCGCGGACGTCATCAACCTTGGACTCGATGTCAACGAGCTTGCGGAAGTAGTCAGACTCCAGGTCATTCCGCTCCCAGTCGGTGTCGCGCATCGTTGTCGCGTCGCGAAGCATCGCGTTGGTGTAAGAGATCTGCTCGTGCTCAGGCAGCTTTTCGAACTCTTCACGGTGCTGAGCCTTAAGATCGGCCTTTTCCTGGTGGATGGCCTGCAGCTGCTGAGAAGCCTTGTCGTTATAGACGAGAATCGACTTCTTAATGCCGCCGAACAGAAGAAACGCGACCAAACCGCCAAGGAGCGGGGAGAGAACCCAGGAAATTGCAATCTGGCCGATCTGATCCCACTGGACCATGCTCCAGCCACCCTTGCCGGTGATGAAACCGACCGTCAGTGCGGCACCGACGATACCGCCGACGATGGAGTGGGTCGTGGAAACTGGCCAACCCATGCGGGTGGCAACGAGGAGCCACACTGCCGCGCCGAGAAGCGCGGACATCATGATGAAGGCGAACTCCATCGGGTCCAAACCGTGGATCGCATTCAGGTCCACAATGCCGGAACGGACGGTGTCAGTAACCTCGCCACCTGCGAGGACGGCGCCCGAAACCTCAAAGACTGAAGCGACAACTAGCGCCTGCTTCATGCTCAGGGTGCCGGCACCGACTGAAGTACCGAAGGAGTTAGCAACGTCGTTACCGCCGATATTGAACGCCATGAAGACGGCGAACGCGATGGTAATCAGAAGAATTGCCGTATTTGCCTGCGGGCCGACGAAGTCATAAGCCCAGAAGACAAAAATTACGATGTTGATTGCGAGAAGCCCGCCGAAGAAGAGATGCCACCACTTATCTGAGGAGCTCGATTGCTCAGACGATGTGGTCTCGGTCGACGAACTAGTATTCGCTGGAGCCGAGGACATGCTCCACCTTTCTAAGTTACGTACAGAGAGCAAAAATAGGCACGCCAAAGAAGCCTGCTGTCTAATGATTTCTTAGATTGGTAAAGGCTAATTGCTAACTAGGTGACGGCTAGGTTAACAAATAATGAATTTAATTATCGATATCTTTGGCCCTCGTTGGCGCAGCTGGAAGCGATAGTCGAAACTAAGTGTGTGGGTGTGTGGCGTTTTCGCATTTCGGCAGTACAAAAGCATGCACATTTGCTACTTGCGGTTTTGCGTTCAGCTAGGCCTTCCCGCTGTTCGCTAATGGCTTAATGGCGCAATAACAGCGCGTAAATTCTTTGTGCCGATGGAGTTAGCTATGTGTGGCTACGCGAAATCTGAGTACTAGCCAAGAATAGGGCGTCTGCGCATTTGAAGGAATCGCTGATTAGGTTCAACTGCGGAACGAATGCGGCAAAAGAAATACCCGCGTCAGCCGCAATGTGCGACTAACGCGGGCAGGGAAGAGGTGGAACCTCCTGCTAGCAAGCCAGCTAGATTCCCGCGGCGCTACCACCCCAGGAGGGGAGCAGGCTGCTTAGAGCTGCAGATCCGATTCGAAGTTAGCAACCTCGAGGCGGTCAACAACGGTCGTCATGAAGCGACCTGCATCAGCGCCGTCGATGAGGCGGTGATCGTAGGTAATTGGCAGGAAGACCATGGCACGAACACCAATGGCATCTGCCTCATTCTCGGTGACGACTACTGCGCGCTTCTTAATCGCGCCGGTTCCGACCATTGCGGCCTGCGGCGGAACCAGAATCGGGGTGTCGGTCAGAGCGCCCTCGGAGCCGATGTTGGTAATGGTGAAGGTGCCGCCGGACAGGTCCTTCGGGGTCAGCTTGTTATTGCGAGCGCGGTCTGCGATGTCCGCGATAGCAGCAGCCAGCTCCGGCAGGGACATATCCTGAGCGTCGTGGATGACCGGGGAGAGCAAACCACGTTCGGTATCGACAGCGATACCCAGGTTGACCTGCTCGTGGTAGGTAATCTCCTTGGTCTCTTCGTTCCAGGAAGCATTGACGTTCGGGTGGCTGACCAGAGCCTCAACGATTGCCTTTGCAAAGAATGGCAGGAAGGTCAGCTTCGCGCCGTGCTTCTTCTCGAACTCAGCCTTCTTAGTAGCGCGTAGATCCCAGATGGCAGTCATATCTGCCTCGTGAACCTGGGTCAGCTGTGCGGAAGTCTGCAGAGACTCGAGCGTCTTGGCAGCGGTGATTTCGCGGATGCGATTGACACGCTGGGTGGTGCCGCGCAGTTCAGCGAGCTCAGGGCGAACGCCCTTGGTGGACCAGTTGGAGCCGGACTCAGCAGCAGTCTCCTGGCCGCCCTCAGCAGCGCGCAGAACATCCTGCTTACGAATGCGGCCGCCGATTCCAGAGCCCTCGACCTTAGTCAAGTCAACGCCGTGCTTGTCAGCCAGCTTGCGGACCAGCGGGGTGACGTAAGGAACGTCCTTGTTAGCGGAAGGCTTGGATTCAGCCTTCGGGGCCTCAGCCTTTGGAGTCTCCTTCTTCGGCTCTTCCTTCTTTGGCTCCGGCTTGGACTCTGCCTTTGGAGCTTCCTTCTTTGATTCCGGCTTGGATTCAGCCTTTGGAGCTTCCTTCTTCGGTGCGGCCTTCTTTGGCTGGCCACTGCCAACGCGAGCGATGACCTCGCCGACGTCAACGGTGTCGTCTTCGTCGTAGAGGACCTCGAGCAGGGTGCCTGCGACCGGGGAAGGAATTTCGGTGTCGACCTTGTCGGTGGAAACCTCGAGCAGTGGCTCGTCGACCTCGACGGTGTCGCCGACCTTCTTCAGCCAGGTGGTGATGGTGCCTTCGGTGACGGATTCGCCGAGCTCCGGCATCTCAACGTCGGTGGCGTCACCAGCGTCAACGTCAGTGGAGTCTTCCTCAGTCTCCTCGTTGGCCTTTACTGGCTCCTCGTCCTTCTCGACTGCAGCAGATGCCTCTTCGGCTTCTTCCTCAGCCGATTCGTTGGCGGCCGGAGCAGCGTCTGCATCGCCAACGCGAGCGATGACCTCGCCGACGTC
>NZ_KV836288.1:0-5981 GCF_001838325.1 Corynebacterium sp. HMSC074C05 | reverse complement strand
TTCGCCGAGCTCCGGCATCTCAACGTCGGTAGCGGAACCGGAAGCGGCCTTCGGTGCTTCCTTCTTTGGCTCTTCAGCTTCTTCCTTCGGAGCCTCTTCCTCAGTCTCCTCTGCGGAATCGTCAGCGCCTTCCGGCTCTTCGCCCGGCTCGCCGACCTTTGCGATGACCTCGCCAACATCGACGGTGTCGTCTTCTTCAAAGAGAATCTCGGTGAGAACACCGGCGACCGGAGATGGAATTTCGGTGTCGACCTTGTCGGTGGAAACCTCGAGCAGTGGCTCGTCGACCTCGACGGTGTCGCCGACCTTCTTCAGCCAGGTGGTAATGGTGCCTTCGGTAACTGATTCACCGAGCTCCGGCATCTCAATAGAGGTCGCCATGTTTGTGCACTCCTCGAAAAGTTAAGAAATCTCATTTTAAGACGGTTATTACAAATTAGCTTACAGGTTGAAAACTCTGCTTGCCCCGTGGGCTGCGCCCGCTTTCGACTGGTGCGTGGAATAGCTCATTTCAGCCAGGATTCCAGCCGGGCGGGGTGCAGTCGGATGACCGGCTACTTCGTTGCCAAATCCTCAATCACAGAGAACATCGTCCGAACCGGAACACCAGTGCCCCGCTTCGGGGTATAACCATACTCCCCGGTGGTGTTGAAGGCCGGACCGGCAACGTCGATGTGAACCCATTCAACATCCTCACCAACGAATTCGCGCAGGTATGCAGCTGCAACGCTCATACCGCCAAAGCGAGAGTTCGTGACATTCCGCAGGTCAGCGACCGGAGACTTCAAGGCCTCTGCTAGCTCAACTGGAATCGGCATTGCCCAACCATTTTCACCAATGCTCTGAGACAGCTCTGCAACACGGTCACGGAACTCGTCGTTACCCAGGACGCCCGGGGTGCGCTCGCCAAGAGCGACCAGCTGCGCACCGGTCAGGGTGGCGGTGTCAATCAGGTGAGTCGGCTTGTCTTCGCAGGCGCGGACAATGGCGTCCGCGAGTACGAGGCGGCCCTCTGCGTCGGTGTTCAGAATCTCAATGGTCTTACCGCCGTACTGCGTAATGACGTCGCCCGGACGGTACGCCTTACCGCCCGGCATGTTCTCTGCCATCGGAACGGTTGCGGTCACCGGGGTGGAAACACCCAAACGGGCAGCCAGGACGACTGTGGCAATAACAGCCGCAGCGCCGCCCATATCGGAAATCATGTTCTCCATGCTGGCGCCCGGCTTCAGCGAAATACCGCCGGTATCAAAGGTGATGCCCTTACCGACCAGTCCCAGCGATTTCTCTGCCGACCCATCGCCCTTCCAGATCAGACGCACCAGGCGCGGCCCGCGCGAGGATCCGCCACCCACGGCATTGAGGCCTCCGAAACCGCCGGCGCGCAGAGCGTCGTCGTCAAGCACCTCGACCTCGAGTCCTGCGTCGCGGCCCAGCGCTGCAGCAGCGTCAGCAAACGTCTCGGGGTAGAGGTGCGACGATGCTGTATTGACGAAGTCACGCGCGGTGGCAACGGCATCCACAATCGCTGCAGCGCGCTTTACGACGTCGTCATCAGCGCCCAACACGACCACCTTCTGGGTGTCCTCGTTGCTTTCTTCGGCGCTCTTCTGGCCGGAGTAAGCGTAAGCGCCCAGTGCAAAGCCCTCGGCTGCAGCCTGCGGATCGATGGCGCCGAGAGTGTTGAAGACCACCTTGGCCTTGGACATACGGCGGGCAGCGGCACCGCAGGCACGGCGGATATCCTCTGCATCCAGGTCCTCAGAACCCACGCCAACGCCAGTGACACTGTCGACATCCAGGCCAGCGGGGGCCGGGATGGTGGTCACGGACTCGGCCTTAGCACTGGCGGAGACTGCCTCAAAGGAGGCGAGCAGCTGCTCTGCAACCGAACCGATGGCCTCGGGTGCGACCAGCTCGAGGCCATCCTCGCCGTCGATAAGCGCGACGAGAACCGCGTCGGCGTCCGCAGGCAGAGACTTGTCGGCAGCGATGACCACGCGAGTGCCGATAGCCGGCAGGTAATTGGACAAAACTGCAGCGTTACGAGAGGCGCCGAACTGCGTCGAATCATTGTTAGCGGGGACTGACATGTAGTTGCATCTCCTTGTAGTCGTACTATGTGGTACACCACCGTATCCCTATTTGCCGGTTCGTGTCCTTCACCCCTGGACAGCGGACCGACGAGACAGCGCCACGACTATTGGAATGTACCCGCGCCTAGTGCCCGCGACGCTGACATTAGCCTGACTAACACGGTCTTTCGGGGGCGAGTATTGATACGACTCGATCCTCGACGGTTTAGGATGAAAGACATGTCTGCTTTGGAATTTGCAATCGAACGTAACCCGAATCCACTCTCTGATGTCGAGCGCGAGGAGATTCTGGCCAACCCCGGTTTTGGTAAGCACTTCACCGACCACATGGTCCGGATTGACTGGACTGCAGACAAGGGCTGGCATGACGCCAAGCTGCAGGCATATGGTTCGATTGAAATGCAGCCGTCTTCTTCGGTCCTGCATTACGGGCAGTCGATTTTTGAGGGGCTGAAGGCGTATCGCATGCCGGATGGTTCCATTGTTACTTTCCGCCCGGAGCAGAACGCTCGCCGCTTCCAGCGCTCCGCTGACCGCATTGCGATGCCGCAGCTGCCGGAGGAGACCTTTCTCGAGGCAATCCGCCTGCTGGTTGAGGCCGATGCGGCATGGGTGCCGCCAGCTGGTGGCGAAGAATCCCTGTACCTGCGTCCAATCATGTTCTCCACTGAGAGCACCCTGGGCGTGCACCCGTCGAACTCTTACACCTTCCTGCTTATCGCTTCACCTGCTGGCGCGTACTTCTCCGGTGGTATTAACCCGGTGACCGTGTGGATCTCCCACGAGTACGTGCGTGCCGCGCCGGGAGGCACCGGTGCTGCGAAGTTCGCAGGTAACTACGCAGCTTCGCTGGCGGCTCAGCAGCAGGCAGAGGAAAAGGGCTGCGACCAGGTTGTGTGGCTGGACGCTGTCGAGCGCAAGTACATCGAGGAGATGGGCGGCATGAACCTGGCGTTCATCTACCCGGATGAGACCGCTGACGCTGGTGTTCGCCTGGTGACTCCAGAGCTGTCCGGTTCGCTACTGCCGGGCATTACCCGGGCATCGTTGCTGCAGGCTGCTCAGGATCTGGGCATGAATGTCGAGGAGCGTCGCATTTCCACCGAGGAATGGAAGAACGATGCCACTTCCGGTGTCATGAGCGAGGCATTCGCCTGTGGTACCGCTGCCGTCATCACCCCGGTCGGTTTTGTGAAGTCCGCTGAGGGGGAGTTTGAGATTAATAGCGGCAACACAGGCGAGTGGACTATGAAGCTGCGCGAGCGTCTGACTGGTATTCAGCACGGTGAGGTTGAGGACACCCACGGTTGGATTCACAAGCTCGTTGAGGCTTAAATTTCGGCGTAGGTCGGAAAAGATAATTTAATAGTGGTTACGAGAATTAGTACTTTCGCAGCCCCTGATCAGTATTTGCTGGTCAGGGGTCGCGTTTTTTGTTTTACTGGTTCCCCAAGAGCTGTGCGGTTTTCTCATGGTTCATTAATTGTTCAGATGGCATTTGTTTAGCCGTTAAAAACACCTCTAGCGTGACCGGGGTCACTGTGAAAAACTACCAACACGATTGATTTTTGTAGTTGGGAAAACAGTTTGAGGCGCTGTGATGGTGGTAGTTCAAGACTTTTTTAAAGATAGTTTTTCGTCAAGTAGTTCAAAGCGCCTAAGGGTAACCATCGTTGTCACTCTGTTGTTGGCTGCGTGGACGATTGGGTTTAGTGCGATTCCGGCTCCGGTGGCGGCAGCCCAAGATTCGCCTTCACCGTCCGGGGCGGAACAGCCCGCTCCTACAGGTGAAGGGGGCACGGGCGAAGCAAAAGCGGAGCTAATCATGGATCTGTCAGGCTCGATGCTTGCCGACGACGCCGGAGGTACCCGCCTCGATGCGGCAAAGCGCGCATCTACGGAACTGATTGACTCCCTCCCGGATGATGCGCTGCTTGGCATGCTGGTTTATGGCCAGCGCGAATCCAGCGATGAATCCAACCGCGAGCGTGGTTGCCAGGACATCGAGGTGCTGTCGCCGGTTCAAAAGGTTGACAAAGAAGGCCTGAAGAGCAGGATTGCCGGGTTGGAAGCTCAGGGCTACACGCCGATTGGCAATGCACTTCGTAAAGCGGCTGATGAGCTTGGTCCAGACGGTGAGCGATCAATCATCTTGGTTTCCGATGGTATTGACACGTGCGCACCGCCACCGGTGTGTGAGGTTGCGAAAGAACTGGCGGGGCAGGGCGTTGGCCTGACCATTCACACCGTGGGATTCAAGGTCGATGAAGAGGCTCGCGCTGAGCTTGAGTGTGTTGCGCAGGCAACTGGCGGTCAAAGCATGACTGCTGATGATGCCACCCAGCTGGCAGATCACATGAAGTTCTTGACTCAGCGGTCAGTGCAGGGCTACGAAACCACGGGTACTCCGTTCGAGTTCTCCGAGACTAAGGAGGACGCGAAGTGGCTCGGCGAGGGCAAGTACCAAACGACGCTGGTGCCAGAGGTCGCCCAGCACGATCGCACCCCGCTCTACTACCGAATCTCAGTGCCGAAGGGGCACAACGCGATTGTTACCTCAAAGGTTCTAGCGAATATCGATGCTGAGGGTAAGGGGCAGCAGGATGTCCGAACTGAAGTTGACGAAATCATCAATGAAACCGGCGGAAAATGCCAGGACGACGGTCGCATGGGGTCGCTGACAGGCGCCGAAGCTAGTGCCGATTCGTGGACTCCAACTTCGGCTGATGCAAGCATTCTTGAATGGGATAGCGACCGCATCGAATCCAGTTGTGATCAAACCAAGTGGCTCGTCGCAAACAACGTGTGGGTCTATGACAGCGAATCAGTAGCGGACTATCGTGATGAACCCGTGAAGGTCGAGGTTAGCGTTCAGTTTGAGCCAGTGTTGAAGAAGCAGGAGGCTGACAAGCTCAATGAAGGACGGTATTCCTCCGGCGACAAAGCCTACAAGAAGGCCACTTTTGGGGAAGCCAAGCCCGTAAACGGTGGCAATAACGCAGCTCAAGCCCCGGAAGTCAAGTCTGGGGACACTATCTCCGACACAATCGTTCCCGGTGAGCAGAAGTTCTACAAGATTCCCGTCGAGTGGGGTCAGCGACCAGTGATTGCTGCCCGTACTGGAAATTCGGAGCGCGATAATGCCGATTCCATGGGCGTTGCTCTGTTGAATCCATTCGAGGTTTCCGTGGCGGATGGAACAATGCACTTTTATCAGGATTCCGAGGACCTGAATTTGGCAACAGATCGTCCGGTCGAATACAACAACCGAAGTACCAATGTTGGCGGACAATCTATAGCCAACGCCGGCTATTACTACGCGACTGTCCGAATGGCTAACTATCGCCCGGATGAAGAGGTCAGTGGTATCGATCAGCCGTTCCAGCTCGCATTCCTCCTGGACAACAAGTCAACTAAGGGGCCTGACTGGCGACCGACCGACAAGAACGGCCCGACTCCATCCGATAAGCCGATTCTGGCCAAGGGTGAGTCGGAAAAGGATTCGTCTAAGGAATCTTCGGAAGATGCCTCGAAGGAATCTGACTCCCCGGATACGGATTCTCAGGCATCCGCATCCTCGTCGGACATAGAGGACGAGGGTATGAGCCCGCTGGTCATTGGCACCGTTGTGGCAGTGGTCGCCGTGTTTATCGGCATCGTAGGCGCAATCGTCTACCAGAACAAGAAGCGCCAGGAGTAAACAAACCGTAAGCTCAGGAAACTCCTGAGCAGGAGGGGCTAACCCGCAAGAATGTGTCCGCTCGGCATATCGCCGGGTGGGCACACTTTTTCTGCTTAACCCCAAAACTGACAGCCCAAGAATGATACTTACAGGCCAAGAATGATGGGCTGCAGATGTGAAACTGTGCGAGTTTATGACACTTT
>NZ_KV836287.1:0-2183 GCF_001838325.1 Corynebacterium sp. HMSC074C05 | reverse complement strand
ACATTACACACACTTCACACATAAAGCGAACCCCCAGGTCACAACACCTTTCTAGAGTATTTTCGAGCTAATAGAAGACCATAACTCTAGAGTTTCACTTAAAGCTGTTCCGCAATGCATTCGTTCAACGGCTTCCCACGCACACTCACGAGT
The DNA here is from genome assembly GCF_001838325.1 of Corynebacterium sp. HMSC074C05. Classification (NCBI taxonomy): domain Bacteria; kingdom Bacillati; phylum Actinomycetota; class Actinomycetes; order Mycobacteriales; family Corynebacteriaceae; genus Corynebacterium; species Corynebacterium sp. HMSC074C05. The sequence continues at coordinate 2,030 of NZ_KV836287.1, read as the reverse complement.
TATCTCAGCAAAGTGACGTGGCCCGATGGCCTCGTCGTAAAGCGAGATGGAGCGAAACCACCCCAATAGAAAGCTCCAGTGAGGAAAACCTGGACTAGGGAACTAAAGTCGAACTGTGACTACATCAACGAAGACCGATACTCAGACGGTTCATCCGGTCGATGAGTATCCGGGCCATGTGAAACTGCTTGTACTCGGCTTTCAACATGTGCTCGCCGCGTATGCAGGCGCGGTGGCAGTCCCGCTTTTCGTGGGCTGGGCACTTGTGGATGCCGGGCGTATGTCCCCGTCCGATATTCCGCACCTAATTGCTGCGGACCTGTTTGTTGCAGGCATCGCCACCATCGTACAGTCGGTGGGTATTTGGCGATTTGGTGTGCGACTACCACTGATTCAGGGCTGTACCTTCTCTGCCGCGATTCCGATGGTTACTATCGGATCGCAATACGGCGTACCCGCAATCTACGGTTCGGTGATTGCATCGGGCATTTTCATGATGCTCTTTGCACCGCTTTTTGCGTCGCTTCTACGCCTATTTCCGCCGTTGGTCACTGGCACGGTGCTATTGATTATCGGCACGACGCTTATGCCAGTCGCAGCCGACTGGGTTGGTGGCGGTGCTGAAGTCAAGGACACTCCAGATTTCGGCGCACCTCAAAACTTGGCAGTAGCTGCGTTTGTGTTGGTCTTAATTCTCAGTATTGAGCGATGGGCACCAGAATGGCTCGCCCGCATTGCCGTTCTAGTGGGCATGATCTCCGGATTGCTGCTATGCATTCCATTGGGAATGGTGGATTGGTCTGGAACTAAGGACTCACCCGTCTTCGGGTTGACGCATCCATTCTACTTTGGCATGCCTGAATTCGTCCTCTCGGCTGTATTTGCCATGTGCATTGTTTCGCTTGTGACTATGGTCGAAGCGACTGGCGACATACTTGCAATCGGCGAGATTACCGAATCCGAGATTGATAATCACCGTATTGCCGACACACTGCGTGCCGACGGTGCTGCGACCGTAATTGGCGGTATTTTCAATACCTTCCAATACACGGCGTTTGCCCAGAACATTGGCGTCCTATCAATCACGGGCGTACGTTCGCGATGGGTTACCGCAGCTGCAGGTGGAATGCTGCTGATTCTGGGTTTGATTCCAAAGACGGCCGCTCTCGTTGCCGCTATCCCAGCTCCAGTTTTGGGAGGTGCCGGTATTGCCTTGTTCGGTATGGTCGCAGCATCGGGCGTCCGCACTCTATCCAAGGTTAAGTTCACTGAATCCAACGTGATTGTCGTGGGTATTCCGTTGGCATTGGCATTACTTCCTGCTGTATCGCCCGAACTATTCTCCGGACTACCGGCGTGGGCGCAAACGTTTATGGCTTCAGGTATCTGCGTAGGTTCCGTCGCTTCTATCATCTTGAATCTTTTGTTCAACACCGCCGACCGTGCACCGCACGCCGTTACTCCGAGTGCTCACGACACCTTCCGCGGAGGTATTAACTCTGAAGATAAGGACCACGACGGCTACGGAGACGTCCCGTCGGCTAAGCCGAGCAGTAATAGCTAACCTCGGTACTTCGATTAGCGCGACTGCATAGCTTATTCCCAGACAGGGCTAACCTAACTAAATACGACACACTCCCGTATGGGCGCAGGCAATACCTCACCTATACGGGATTTTCTTTTGGCGCGATCGAGGAAGCCGCCACAGCATCTCGTAGGTACGAGTCGAAAATCAGAGCTGACTACTAAGTAAGCGTATGTCTCCCTATTAGGACAGCTTGGTAATAAAGCCTCAATTGGACCGGGGTATCAGTATGTAGGGATGCGTGGCGGTGATAGTCACAGAAGAGCAGTAGATGAATCGCACACGCCAACAAGCTAAGTGCCAGAACTCGAGGAGCCTCCGCGACCGACCTACTGCGCACCGGGCCCCTTCCAAATACCCACAACCAAGCAAAAACAGTGGCTATCACCGAGACATAAGCTACGACATCTATCGATTGAATGTTGTTTACTTGTGGGTAAAACAA
>NZ_KV836286.1:0-328 GCF_001838325.1 Corynebacterium sp. HMSC074C05 | reverse complement strand
TAGCGACGTTGGTGGAACGCCGCAGCAGGTTTGTGCTGCTCGGCAGACTCGGCACTGACCATACTGCCGCCAGTGTCAATGAGGTTATGGTGCGGATGATTCGTCGGCTCAAAGAGTCGATGGACACCACGATTTCGACGTTGACCTGGGATCAGGGAGTGGAGTTTGCCAAACACACGGAGTTTTCTGTCGCGGAGAATATCCAGGTGTTTTTCGCCGATCCGCATTCGCCGTGGCAGCGAGGTAGCAATGAGCGGATGAACCGGGATATCCGGTTTTATTTCCCCAAAGGCACCAACTTTACCGATGTCACCGACCAAGAGGTCGC